>JAGWLE010000015.1 GCA_028864955.1 Patescibacteria group bacterium
GGATAACAGGCTAGTTCCGCCTAAGAGTTCATATCGACGGCGGAGTTCGGCACCTCGATGTCGGCTCACCACATCCTGGGGGTGGAGAAGCTCCCAAAGGTTTGGCTGTTCGCCAATTAAAGTGGTACGCGAGCTGGGTTCAGACCGTGAAGCAGCAAAGTCAAAGGTCAAAAATCAAAAGTTCAAAACTGAAACTCAAGACCGGGTCAGTCGCGATTACTTTTGCATTTTGCCCTTCGAGTTTTTACTTTGCGATTTCACAGTCTGAATCCCGAGGTTTGGATGAATGGTTCCCACCATTCAAATGTAACTTGTTCACGGCGGTCCCAAGAAGAAATTCTCGGTGACACAGTTAACTTATATCGGTGAAGCCCGGATCACAGGAATGTGACCGAGGTAACACCTAGGGAATATCCGATGTAACGTCGGGTTGCCCGTAGAGACTAAACGTTAACTATCCTCCCGCGAAAGCGAAGGGTAATCATATAGTCCATTCCGCAGAGCAATCTGCGAAAAGAAGCGTGAGACAGGTTGGTCTCCTATCTACTGCAGGCGTTGATACTTGAGGGGAATTGACTCTAGTACGAGAGGACCGAGTTGAACGAACCTCTGGTCTACGAGCTGTCCTGCCAAGGGCACCGCTCGGTAGCTATGTTCGGATCGGATAAGCGCTGAAAGCATATAAGCGCGAAGCCGGCCCCAAGATTAGGTATCGTTTGAGACCCGTGAGAGATGATCACGTTGATAGGCGTTAGGTGTACGTGCCGTAAGGCATTGAGCCGAGACGTACTAATCCGTCGATCCTATTAGGAACTTTGTACATCTTGTGTGATTCCTGCATGCACGTGTATATTCGTGTGAAAAAATTGAGGTATGAGATTGTTGAAGATTCAACGATTGAAAGTTCTGTTCTGGTGATTTGGCGCTGTGGCACCACCCGTTCTCATTCCGAACACGGCAGTGAAACGCAGTAGCGGCGATGATAGTCCTACGCGGGCGAAAGTAGCTTGTCGCCAGAACAGAGCTGTCAATCTAATGGTGGATAAAGCCCATTTTGGGCTTTTTTCGATGTATGAGAAAATACAAGTAACATTTTACGCGCCGCTTACACATTAAATCAATTCCATGGATAACGATGTCAGCCCAGTCTCTATTCCGGCACCCATTTCCTCTTCAAGCCGTTCATCCGGCGGTACGGCGCTGCGCGGACCGATCGAGCTTTTCAAAGCCGCGTACGAGCTTTATAAAGACATATGGGGCAAGTTGCTGGTTATCAATCTCATCCCGGCCGCTGTGGCTATATGCGGCCTCATTCTTGCAGGTATAAGCTTGCTTGTCGGTTTGTGGCCGCTGGCAGTCGCCGTTTGGATTCTGGTGACAGGGGCAGTCATCTTTGTTGTCATCATGAATGTGGCCGCGACGATTCACATTATCGATACCAAGAGTAAAGGTGCTGACTGCGCCGTCAAAGACGCGTATTATTCTAACTTTTCGATTTTTTGGTCGCTCCTCTTGGTGTACCTGATATGCATAGTCGTCTGGCTCGGTTCGTATGTTTTGCTCATTATTCCGGGTATATATGTGGGCGTCAGTATCTCCTTTGCGTTCTTTGCTCGGGTTATTGACGGCAAAACTGGACTGTCGGCGCTGGCGGAGAGTCAGCGTCTTGTATCGGGGCGCTGGTGGACGGTCTTCGGCAGGTTGTTCGCAGTTGGCGTCATGCTCGGCGTGCTCACAATTGCCGTTTCCATCATCCTCGGCATACTTCCCCTTGGACAGCTTGCTTCGGATCTTTTCGTTGCCGGCTTCGTCGCGCCTATGGCGGTTATCTACAATTACTATCTCTACAGCGATCTCAAAGCTACCGCCACCTCGGCCACAGCGCGCCCGGCGTTCAGCAAATTGATGACGGTCTTTATCGTGGTCGGCATTCTGGCCGCCATCGTGTTTCCGATGATTTCCGTGGCCGGTTTTCTGGCTATTATGGACAATCTGCATTCAAGCGCCCCGGTACCGAATTCAAGTATGTAACGTCTGATATTTCATTTATATGTCATGGTCAAGTCGTCGCAAGATTGTGTATGCCGGTGTCGCGGTTGGCGTCGTTTTGGCGCTTGCTGGTTTGCTCATACACTCAGTTTTTTACAAGCCAGCCACATGCTTCGATGGCATGAAGAATGGCAATGAACAAGGCGTTGATTGCGGCGGCTCATGCACAAAGCTCTGTCCGAGTTCGTTTGTCTCGCCGATCGTCGCATGGAAGCGCTACCAGATGATCGCGCCAGGCGTATACAATATAGCGGCATACATCATCAATCCCAACACGGCGGTTGGCGCCAAGAATGTGCCATACCGCATGGCGCTGTATGATACGTCCGGCCAGCCGCTGACTGAGCTCGATGGTATGGTGACACTGCCGCCGCATCGGAATACGCTGGCGTTTGCGGGCGGGGTCAAGGTCAGTGGCATCCCGGCCGCTTCATTTTTTCAATTTACGGACGCGCCGAACTGGGTGAGACAGACTGACCCGCTTTCCTCGCTGGTGGTCGGCGCAAAGGATTACTCTGAAGATGATCGCAGCTCGCGTCTCCAAGTCACGCTGTCGAACACGGGCGTGACTTCACTCCAGAATATAGCTGTGTACGTCGTTCTCTATGATGCTAGCGGCAACACGCTTGGATTTTCAAAGACGGTCATCGATTCGATTCCGGCGGGAGGATCGGCCATCGCCCCGTTTACATGGCCGGTGAGCTATCACGGCGCAGTCATTTCCCAGGAAGTCTTGCCTGTGGCAGAATAGGCTGGTGAGTGATCTAAACGGCTATAAACTCATAAGCAGGAAAGATTCGCAGGGCATGGACTGGTGGATATTCCTGTCGGTCATTCCCGTTCTATTGGCGAGTCTGGTGACGATGCATTCGTTCTCCGGCCAGACGAGTTTTGCCTTGCACCAACTTATCTGGATATGCCTGTCGCTGCTGGTATTCTTTGGCGTGTCTAACATTGATGTCAGATTTTTGCGCTCGACATGGGTATCCGTATGGCTGTTCGTTTTCTGCACACTTCTTTTGGCGGCGCTTTTTACCGTCGGCAAGGTTTCGCACGGCGCGCAGAGCTGGTTCTCGTTTGGGGCGTTTTCATTCCAGCCTTCGGATCTGGCCAAGATCGCACTCATCATTATTCTGGCCAAATACTTCTCGCGAAGGCATATCGAGATCGCCAATATCCGCCATATTTTGATCTCTGGAGCGTATACGTTTGTCTTCTTTATCCTGGTTCTTCTGCATCCTGACCTGGGGTCCGCCATGATCATCTTTTTGATCTGGCTCGGCATGGTGATGGTTTCGGGCATTTCCAAGAAGCATCTGCTGGCCATGATCGCTCTGGTGCTGGTGGCCTTTGCTCTCTTATGGAATTTTGGCTTTAAGGAATATCAGAAGGACCGTATTCGCAATTTCATCAATCCGCTGGCTGACATTCATGGCGCCGGCTATAACGCGTACCAGTCGACGATCGCCGTTGGTTCCGGCGGTCTATGGGGCAAGGGCGTCGGCTATGGCACGCAATCCCGCCTGCAGTTCTTGCCGGAATATCAGACAGATTTCATTTTTGCCAGTTTTGCCGAAGAGTGGGGCTTTGCCGGCATCGTTATTCTCTTTACGCTCTACGGCATCCTCATCTGGCGCATTATCGCTATCGCCATGAATGGTTCGAGTAACTTCGAAATTCTTTTTGGCGCCGGCGTGGCGATCTATTTCATCGTCCATATCGTGATCAATGTCGGCATGAATATGCATCTCTTGCCGGTGACCGGCACGCCTCTGCCGCTCATGAGTTATGGCGGCACGCATGTACTTATAGAATTCCTGGCGTTGGGTATCCTCGTAGCCATGAAACGCTACGGTCGAGCGGCGCACAAGGACGCCACCCGCAATGAATTTATCGGTCCGAAATAGCCGCGTAGAGGCTTTCCGTGACCCAGATCATTCTGTCGAAAGAGAATTTTGTGGCGACTTTTTCCTTGAGTGCCGCACCATAATGCTTGCGTTCGTCGGGATGTTCGATCATGAATGAGACGGCATGACCGAGCTCGCGAGGCTTGCGCGGCAGAACCAAAATGCCGGATTTCATATCATCAATGATATCGGAGATGCCTCCGACTGCCGTGGCGACGACGGGCAATCCGGCTGCGCCAGCCTCGAGGATCACGTACGGCAGGCCTTCTTTTACGGAAGGTAGGACGAACATTGAAAAGGCTTTGAGGTATTCTGCGGCGTTATCGAGATATCCCGGCAGGAATATGTTGCCTGTCAGGCCGGCGGCCTCGATTTCGGAGGCCAATTCCTCGCGTTTCTCGCCGTCGCCGATGATGATGACGATGACCTGCGACAGTCCCTGGATGACCGGCTTCATTGCTTCGATGAGATAGGACAGTCCTTTGTTGGCGTGAAGTTCAGCGATGCAGCCGACGACGGTCTTCTTGCTGAAGTCAGGCGTGTCTATGCGGCACAGCCGCGCGATCTCTTGCTTGGCGCCATCGATCGATATGAACACCGGCGGCTTTATGCCGAGGGGAATCAGCCGGATCTTGTGCTTGATGAAGGGAAAGTACTGCGCTTGCGCCTGATCATGTTCGGAGATGACGATCGTCGTGTGCGACGCCAGAGCCGTGAGCCACTGGCTGATCATGATGGCTGCGCGTTCATACCATGGCCGGCTTTCATTGAATGACCAGCCGTGAATGGTGACAATGATCTTCTTGACGCCGAGAAGCCTGGCGGCGATCGTGCCGAGTCCGGCAGCTTTGGGGCTATGGAGATGCACGACATCGGGCCGCTTGCTCTTGATGAGCGAATATATCTCGGCAAATGAACCGGCATCCTTGCCGAGAGACATGTCTCGACCGAGTTTTGCTATCGAAAAGGTGTATATGCCGGCGTCTTCGAGCTTTTGTTTGAGCAATCCATCGCCGCCGACGGCCACCCAGACGTCGTGCCCCTTTGCTTTCATGGCGATGGCCAGGTCGTGGACGTGCCTCTGGGCACCGCCCCAATTTGATTTGGTGATTATATAGAGGATCTTCATTTGTTACACATTACGCTAGCATGCGTCAGAGTCTATGCCAAGCGTTGGGTATGATGGGCGGCATTCACTTGAAATGCACGCAAATTCATGGTAATGTGTCGAGCATGCCCGCCTTCTCCAACACCAAACGAACGATAGTTCTGGTTGTCGGCGACGTTCTCGCGTACGTATTCTCGCTGATTCTGACACTGATGATACGTTACAGCATCATTCCCGGGCGGGAACTCCTGGCGCAACACGTGCAGGCTTTTTCCGTGCTGATCGTGATCTTTGTCCTGGTCAATCTCTCAGCCGGTCTGTACGACAAACGGGCCGCATTCCTGCGCACTGGCAGCCGCAACCTCTTTGTGACCGTGCAGATCGTCAATGTCATGATCGGGGTGCTATTTTTCTATTTTGCGCCAGTTTCGATTGCTCCAAAAGCCAATCTAGTCATTTATTTCATCATTTCGACATTTCTCCTGTATCTCTGGCGCGCGGTCATGTTTCCAGTCGTCTCGCATGCCCGTATCCAGAACGCTATCCTGGTCGGCACCGGCGCGGACGTCAACGATCTATTCGATGAAGTTAATGGTTCCGTCCGCTACGGGCTACGTTTTATGGAAAAAATCTTGCCGGCCCAACAGGTCGAAACGACCGTGCGGCGCGTGAGTGAGGCCATGGCGCGGACGCGGGCACAGATCATCGTAGCTGATCTGTATAATCCCCAGATCGAGCAAGCCACGCCATTTCTCTATTCACTAGTCTTTACCGGCGTGCAGATCATCGATACCGAACGGCTGTATGAATCGATATTTGATCGCATCCCGCTGTCCATCGTCGGTGAGCGCTGGCTGATCGAACAATCGAATACCGTACTTGGGACGCGTCTCGTCTATGATGCCCTGAAGCGTACGATAGACGTCGTCATCGCTGGTCTGTCCGGACTTGTCTCGCTGGTACTCTATCCGCTCGTGTTCATAGCGATCAAGCTCGACGATGGCGGTCCGCTATTTACATACCAGGAGCGAGTCGGCAAGAACGGTCAACCTGTCAGGATCGTCAAATTCCGCAGCATGTCGGGCGAAGATCATGGTCGGTATGGTTCGGCTGGCGGCGCTTCCAAGCATGTCGTGACGCGTGTTGGCCGCATCATCCGCACCACGCGTATCGATGAATTGCCGCAGCTCTGGAACGTGGTCAAAGGCGACCTGTCGCTCATCGGACCGCGCCCGGAGTTGCCGGCCTTAACCGCTATCTACGAAAAAGAGATTCCGTATTACAATGCCCGTCATCTCGTAAAACCAGGCCTGTCCGGCTGGGCACAGATATATCATGAAGCCCACCCGCATCACGCGGTTGATACGACGGAGACGAGCAATAAGCTCTCGTATGACCTGTATTATATAAAGAATCGCTCATTTGGCCTCGATCTGAAGATCGTGTTACGGACGATTCAGATACTTCTGAAGAGAATGGGGAAGTGATCGGGCATCCGCGGCCAAGCATTTACAAATTCCAGCGCGTCGTTTAATATGGCCAATTATGCTTAAACATCGCGCCCGGGCAGCTATGCTCCTCATTGTGGCTGCGGCCGCGGGATATTTCGTATATTCCAGCAATAGCGCCGGTTCGGCGTACGCCTTCCATCTCGGTCTTGATCTTTCGGGCGGTACGCACCTCGTGTACCAGGCGGACGTTTCAAAGGTCAATCCAACTGACGTGTCAGAGGCGATGATTGCCCTGCGGGATGATGTCGAACATCGCGTCAATCAATTCGGCGTATCAGAGCCATTAGTGCAGACAGAGGAAGGTGCCGCCTTGTCATCAAAGGAAAGCGCGTACAAATTGATCGTCGAACTGCCCGGCGTGACCAATGTCGATGACGCGGTCAAAGCCATTGGCGCCACGCCAGAACTTGATTTCCGCCTGGCTTCAGCCAAGGATATGAACGCTTTCCAGGCGTCGAGCAGCGCCTCAGAATTTACATCGACGACCAGTCAGCAAGCCGCGTATATGGCGATATTCATGCCGACCGGCCTCAACGGCGGTATGGTCGGCAGCGCCGCCGTACAATTTAACACGACAACGAACCAGCCGGTCGTCGAGCTCGCTTTCAACAGTGATGGTCGGACGCTCTTTGACCAGATCACCAAAGCGCATACTGGCGATTATCTGGGAATTTTTCTCGATGGTCAACCGATCTCCGTGCCGGTGATTCGCGAGGAGATTTCTGACGGCAAAGCCGAGATCAGCGGTTCGTTCACCGTCGACCAGGCCAAAGAGCTCGTGCGTAATATCAACTACGGCGCTCTGCCTGTGCCGATCAGCCTCATTTCTACGCAAACGATCGGGCCATCGCTTGGCCAGGCGGCCGTCAATGGCGGTATCAAGGCCGGCATTGTGGCTTTCATCATCATCGCCATCTTCCTCGTTGCCTGGTACCGTTTGCCGGGGCTGGTTGCGTCGATCGCGCTCGCGATATATGTCACCCTGTCACTGCTCATTTTCAAGATCGGTGTTTCGCCGCTCATCATTTTTATCTGTTTCATCATGATGCTCTTGGCCATGCGTTATCATTGGGGCTTTGGTTTGGCAGGCGTGGTCTTCTATGTCCTGGTAGCTTTCTCTCCGGGCGCGCTGTCACCGGTGACGCTGACGTCCGCCGGTATCGCCGGCTTCATCCTGTCGATCGGCATGGCCGTTGACGCCAATATCCTGATCTTCGAACGAATGAAAGAGGAGCTCAATCGCGGACTGCCGATCTGGGATGCCATGCACCATGGTTTTGAACGCGCCTGGCTGTCCATTCGCGACTCGAACTTCTCGTCCATCATCACCGGTTTTATCCTTTACATATTTGGTTCAACGTCTATCGTTACCGGTTTTGCCTTAGTCTTCGTCGTCGGCGTGGTAGTTTCGATGTTCACGGCCATCACCATCTCCCGGTTGTTCCTGTATGCGGTGGCGCCGGCCGAAGAGAGCCGACTGTCGAGATTCATGATCAGTAACGGATTTACAAAGAAGATCCAATAATCAAGAAGCCATGTGGGTTGTCAATAAAAGAAAAATATTCTACGCGTTCTCGGGCATACTAGTCGCCGCATCCTTTTTGTCGCTCGCGGTCTGGGGCCTGGTACCCGGCATCGATTTTACCGGCGGCACGCTTATCGATGTTTCATATCCGGCCGGCCGGCCGGATCAGACGCTTCTCTCGGCGTCACTGGCGCCGATAGACGCACAGGCCTCGATCCGTCCTTCCGGTTCGAATGAATACATCGTACGTCTGAGGCCGATCGATCAAGGCGAAAAGACGCAAGTCCTGGCCGCCCTTCAAGCTTCGGAACAGACTGCTTCTTCGACAGTGGCTGCCCAGGAACTCGCGGCCTCGTCTACATCCGCTGCAGGCACGGTCACGACATTTGACTCCGTCGGCCCGGTACTCGGCGCCGAAGCGCTCCGTAAAGCCTACGTCTCGATCTTCTTGGTCATCATCGGTATCGTACTCTTCATCACCTTTGCTTTCCGCAAAGTCTCTGAACCGGTGTCGTCGTGGAAATACGGCTTGACGGCAATCATCGCGCTCGTTCACGACGTGATCATACCCGTCGGCGCTTTCTCGGTACTCGGGCATTTTGCTGGCTATGAAGTCGATACGCTGTTCGTGACGGCGCTCCTGGTCGTGCTTGGCTTCTCGGTGCATGACACCATCGTCGTCTTTGATCGCGTCCGCGAAAATTTGTCCCAGAATAACGGCAAGAAATCCTTTGCCGAAGTTGTCGGCATGAGTATCAGCCAGACATTCACGCGCTCGATCAACACCTCTGCGACCACGCTCATCGCACTTGTCGTTCTCTACATATTTGGCGGTTCGACCACAGCTCATTTCTCGTTAGCTCTGATCGTTGGCATTGCCGCCGGCACATATTCATCAATCTTTATCGGTTCGCCTCTTTTGGTGACTATCGAGAAGTGGGGGAAGAGAGATAAGTAAAAAACCGCGATTGCTCGCGGTCTGGATCTCGGCACGGTTCGGCTCGAGCTCGTATCAATGCCACGTCTGCCAAATGTCGTCAATGAAAATGACGCGCATAGGAGCGATCATTACCAGGTCGGGTCGGCAGTAGCGCCAATAGGCGAGCATTCCTGGTTTTGGATCATGGATCAACGTGCCTCCGGCGGATTCTGTCCAAGCGTGACCGATGGGTATTCCAGGTTCCATGGCCTCGATCACTGCCAAGGCCTTTGCACCGTCAGGATCAAGTGAATTGATGCGTCCTGATTCCAGGTCCGGAATATCACAATGCATTCGCTCGTCCGGGCGAGATTCGCCGCCTTTTTGATACAGGGTAACCGCCGCAAGCTTTCTTTTCATACGTTTCCTTTCGCTGATAACAAGGATAGTTTCATTGATCTCTAGCGTAACATTACATGTTTATGAGCCATCCGCAAGAGGATGCTGAATACTTCCAGGCATTAAATGATGGCAGGTTGCCGTCCATTGATAATTTTCTACCAAATACCAGGAATAAGACGCTTGGTTCGTGATCTATACATTGAATATGTCTGCGGAAATAGGCGCGCCATGATCTCATCCTCCCGGCCGATCGAATATAGGAAGTAGCCGCTGTAGACCGTGAGTATGAGGGCCCAAAAGACGCCAAAGACCAGCGCCGATCCGATGATAGACAAGAAGATGCCAGCGTAGATGGGGTGACGGATGTGGGCGTATGGACCAGTCGTGACCAGTTCAGCGTCGACTTTTTCGGACATGGGCTGCCCCCAATTTCGGCCGAGATGGTAACGAGCCCAAAAGGCAAGAGCGATGCCGAGAATGACGAGGACGGCGCCGATCAGACGAACGGCCGGATTCTGGATGTAAAGTAAAAGTATGGCGCCCTTGTTTTCGGTCACATGTGCCAGGATTACCACGACAGTCATGAAGATGAGCCACATGACGAACATACTCAAGCGTTTCCTGTTTCTCTTGGCTGTTCGCTTGGCGAAGATGGCTGATACGGCCCAAACGATGGCGAACACGATCCACGCGTCTGTCGCTATTCTGCCAATGGTATCGGTGTATTGCATGGTTACATTATATACGAAATAAGGTGTATAGACTCGCTTGTCAATCATTAGCAAGTCTTTACAGGCTTCTCCCGCTTCTTCTCCGCTTGGCCGGCATTCGCCATCTATAGAGCCGCGCAATAAAACACGGCTCTCGGGGTGAGAGCCGCGTGCGGTCGTCGGCGCGCTAGAGGATCGCACGGACAGTGGCGAGGATGGTGGTCCAGGCGCTGCCGGAGTAATCGCAGAGCGCTTCGGTGAGCCAGAAGACCGGGCGCATGAAGACGAGCATGGCGAGGGAGACGATTAAACCCATGATGTACATCTTTATGGGTATATCCTTTGCGTCTCGGAAGCCGATCTGTCGGAGCATGAAGAGCGGCAGACTCATCATGACCGAGGACTGCAGGTAGTATAGACACATCGGTTGAAGCGACCTGATCTTCCATGAGCTTTCGACCACGGGCACCAGGGCGTTCGACGTCGGCGTGACCAGGGCGGCCACGAATGGCCCGATGACTTGATGCTTGAGCAGAAAGCCTTGGATGGCCGCTTCGTGGATGCCGGTGATGACCCTGCCGATAGCCATAACCAGACACAGAAGGATCATGAGCGGCAAGAATGAACCGGCGAATAGGGCAGTCTGTTGCCCCCATTCCAAGAACGATGTATTGGCATGTTGCCATCTGAGGATGACGAAGCCCGCAAGCAGCATCATCGCCAGCGGCCCATTCATGAAATAGAATGACCGACTGAGCTGCAGGGGGAACATACGATAGAGGCCGAGGCCCAGGATGAATGTTCCCAGAACGACCAGCATGAAGTTGCCAGTCGTGAAGTGTACCGGCATGGCCGGTGTTGCCAGAGTTTGTGATTTCAATGCGCTACCTTTCGGTTGTATATTTGTGCTTTTTCAGTGTAAATATTAGCATGAAAAATTACTGACGTCAATCTTTATGTATAGCCGTC
>JAGWLE010000016.1 GCA_028864955.1 Patescibacteria group bacterium
GATGCGCGTGAAGTTGTCGAGGTTTGGAACGATGTCTTCATGCAATACGAAAAGAAAGAGGGGAAGATCGTCGGCAAACTCGCCAAGCAATGCGTTGACACCGGCGCCGGCCTCGAACGCTTGGCCATGACGCTTCAGGGCGTGGACAATATATATGAAACAGATCTCTTGAAGCCAGTCATGGAACTGATGATCAGCGCGGAGAACGACATCCGCAGCAAGCGTGTCATCGCCGATCATTTGCGGGCGAGCACCTTCATGATCGTCGACGGGGTCAGGCCGTCAAATACTGATCGCGGTTATATCTTGCGCCGACTTATCCGCCGGGCAATCATGAATACAACTGATAAAAAACTGGACAAAAAGAGGATCAGTGCCGTTGTCGACGCGCTCGCAACAATATACGCAGATTCGTATCCAGAACTTGCCGCAAATTCAGAGACAATTAAGCAGGTCATGAATGAAGAGGCAGGGAAGTTTGCGGAAGCATTGACGCATGGCCTGAAAGAATTCGATAAGCTCGCCACAAAAAAAGCGATCTCTGGAACTGACGCATTCAACTTATTCCAATCATACGGACTGCCAATCGACTTAACCTTGGAACTTGCCAAAGATCGCGCATTGACAGTTGACATCAAAGGCTTTGAGGCCGAATTCAAGAAGCACCAAGAACTTTCGCGCGCCGGCGCGGAGCAGAAATTCAAGGGAGGTTTGGCGGACGCCGCAGATCCGATGGTCGTCAGATACCACACGGCGACGCATCTCTTGCACCAAGCTTTACATGATGTACTCGGCGAAGACACAGGCAGTCAGAAAGGCTCAAATATCACCGCCGAACGTCTGCGCTTTGACTTCACTGGCCAAAAGCTGACTAACGAACAAAAGAAGCGAGTAGAGGATATCGTCAACGAAAAAATTGCCGCCGCCCTGCCCATGAATAAAGTCGTATTACCTAAAGCTGAAGCTGAAAAGACGGGCGCACGGCATTTCTTTGGGGAAAAATACGGTGATGAAGTATCGATTTACTACATCGGCGATGACCTGAATACCGCGTACTCAAAGGAATTCTGTGGCGGTCCCCATGTGTCGAACACGAAAGAACTGGCAGGCCCCGAAGGGAAGTGGAGATTCAAGATTCAGAAAGAGGAAGCCGTGGCCCAGGGCATACGCCGCATTAAGGCAGTCTTACAGTAGATATAGATACCGGCGACATAGCGTATGAGGAGGAGGCTCTATTCTCTATTCTTTATTCTCCATTCTTTGTATAATGGCTGCATGCCGTTCTTCTCCAAAGGCTTGTCGCCGCGCCTGACGCTCATCCTCGACGTGCAGAGCTCCGTTGTCCGCGGTTCGCTCGTTGCCTTCACGAAAAATGCCGTCCCGGAAGTCATATCTACGGCTGAAGCGTCCATTGCCTGGAAGCCGCGCGGCGATTCTGCCTTCCTCATCAAGGTCACGCTGAAAGCCGTGGAGCAAGTTGTCGGCACCATTATGAGCAGTCATCATGAGCTCGCCCATGAAAAAAATTCCGTGCTGCCCCGCACCATCGACAGTCTGCATTTCGCCCTATCCTCGCCCTGGATCGTCTCCCAAGCCAAAGTATTCAAAACATCGTTTGCCAAGGAAACGCCCGCGAGCAGGAGCGATATAGAACGCGCTATGGCCGAGGAGCGCGCCAGACTCATACCAGTCGACCAGCAAACCGAGGTCACGGTTATCGAAGAGAAAATTTTTGACGTCCGTCTCAACGGCTATTCCGTAGCCGATTGGATGGGCAAGCCGGCACGCAATCTCGAAGCTTCGTACGCCATGAGTATCGCCGGCACGCGCATGATCGAACGTTTTCGACAAGCCTGTGGCCAGACCGTGCCCGCGAACCGCATGAGCTTTCATTCATCGCTGCTACTGCAATTCATCGGCATGAGAACAGTCATGCCCGAGCGCGCGTCATACGGCCTCTTCCATGTACATGGCGAGCTCACGGATATCGCCATCATGAACCGCGGCGGCTGCACTTTCTTTGGTTCTATGCCAGAAGGTGTACGGACAGTGGTGCGCAAGGTTGCTAATAGGAGCGGCAGTGACGACCTGACAGCCGATTCGCTGCTGACGCTGTATGCTGCCGGACATATCGATGAAATTCACAGTAAAAAGGATCGTGAGCTCGCCTCAGAGATCGCCGAGGATTGGTCGCGAGACGCGTCACGGCTCGCTTCCGCCAGCACGATGCCCGCAATTATCTATATGTCTGCTTCGGCGCACGATGATTACTTCAGTGAGGCCTTAGCAAAATCATATACACAGGCGCGCGTCGTCAGATTATCGATTGATGATCTCGTCCCCCATGTTCGTTTTGCGCCGCGCGCCAGGCGACAGCGTTTGCCGGCTCTGTACGCGATCGCCATACGGTCACTTTCTGTGATATAATCAACTCGCACACATTTCTATGCCAAGGAGAGTCCAAGACATCGTTCAACGTGATCGTCGCAGTATCCGCGACATCGATCTCGAGAAGCAGCAGAAAGCCGCGGCTAACAAGCGGCCGCGGGAGAGCGACGCCCGCGATGACAGTGATTCGTTCCGACCGGCCATCACCAGAGCCCGGATCTCCAAGGACGACGAGCCTGTTGGAGAAAGTCAGCCACCGGAGGAAATGCCGATCAGCCGCGAGAAATCCATGCTCCGGCGCATGCCCATCACGCCGCCGCCGGACGCGCCGTCGCGGCCCAGAGTATCATCCGGCCGCCTGAAGAGACTGATCATAGCCGTGGTCATTATAGTTGGCATAGGAGCCATAGGTTTTGTGGCTTCTTCCCGCTATTCTCACGCCTCATTCACCATCGTGCCGAAGGTCATCCCTGTGGCCGTGAACGGCACCTACGTGGCTCAAGCCACCCCAGCCCAGGATGCCCTCTCGTATGTCGTCGTGACGCTCAAGGGAAACGCCTCCACGACCGTGCCGGCCATTGACGGAGCGCCAACATCGATCAAAGCCGCCGGTACCGTCATGCTGCACAATTCTTATTCCGCGCAGCCGGTCCGATTGATCGCCGGCACGCGGCTTTCGAATGACGCCGGCAACATCTATCGCTTGACGGGTTCGGTGGTTATACCAGGCATGACAACAGCTGGCGGCAGTACTATTCCCGGAACTGTCAGCGTGCAAGTGGCCGCCGATCAGCCGGGAGCGCAATACAACATAGCCAAAAATGACACGTTCGCCAGCTTCAAGATCGTGGCCTACAAGGGCAGCCCAAAATATGACAGCATCTACGCCAGCGCTACCACAGACATTGCCGGCGGTTTTATAGGCACAAAAAAGACCATCAGCCCGGCAATTGCGGCCTCAACAACCGCTCGCCTGCAATCGCTCATCACCAGCTCACTTCAGAGCCAATTGGCCGCGGTGGTGCCTGACGGCTACATTATGTATCCGTCGAATTACGCCACCAGCTGGGATTTGCCGGTCATAGGCGACAACAGTCCGAGCCTGGCATCCTTCTCCCTGCAGGGCACGCTCTACGGCATCCTTTTCAAGAAGAGCGAACTTGCCGCCAAGTTTTCAGCCAACCAATCAAATACCGGTTTTGGAACCACAGGCTATACGTCGCCCGGCTTGGAAAGCTTGAATGTCATCATCACAAACATAAAGGACTTTTCGCCCGACAAAAAGAATTCCCTGGTTATTCACGCCAGCGGCTCATTTAAGCTCGTCGGCGCCGTGCCGATCGACGAGATCCGCCAGAAACTCGAAGGCCAGCCTTTGTCGGCCACAGAGGATATCCTGCGGTCCTACAGCCCCGCCATAGAGTCCGGCTCGGGAGAACTCGTACCCCCATGGGCCCGAATACCGACCGATCCTTCGCGCATCGCCATTACGATCCAGAATCCGTAGTGTCAGGCTGTCAATGTGACAGGCGTTATGCCACACAGTTGACGAACATAGCCCCCTTCTGCTACTATCTGTGGGCGTCCTTTTACGCGATGGATACCCCCAAGCAGAAACCAACAAAAGCCGGCGTCGTTGTTGAAGCACTGCCGGACACGCTGTTTCGGGTGGAGCTCAACGAAACCAAGGAAGTGATTCTGGCCTACCTGGCAGGAAAGATGCGGATGAATCGCATCCGTGTGCTTATTGGTGACCGCGTCGAGTTAGAAGTCGATCCATACGGAGGACGGGCACGAATCGTGCGCCGAGTCTGATATAACCATGAAAGTCAAAGCATCAGTCAAGCGGATCTGTCCGAAATGCAAAGTGGTGCGCCGCGGCGGCTACGTCTACGTGACCTGCTCGGCTAACCCGCGCCACAAGCAGCGTCAGGGTTAACATTTATCGATATGAGAATTCTAGGTATCACCCTTCCCGACGAGAAAAGACTGGAGATTGCTCTGACCGCCATTTACGGTATCGGCCGTTCGCGTGCGCGACATATACTTTTGAAGACGGCTATCGACGGCGGCAAGAGGGCGAAGGATCTGACTGTCGAACAGGAGAATGCTGTACGCAAACTCGTTGAAAGCTACAAGATCGAGGGTGATCTGAAGCGCGAGATTGGCGCCAACATAAAGCGGTTAAAAGACATAAAGACCTACCGCGGCTCGCGGCATGCCCGTCATTTGCCGGCTCGCGGCCAGCGCACCAAGACCAATTCGCGGACAGTCAGAGGCAACGTTCGCAAGACCATGGGTTCCGGCAAACGCAAGGAAGAAAAGAAGTAGTCAACGCCAATTTTTCATTCATCGGCATTCATTCAATCCTTTAACTATTCTAGCAACTATCATGGGCAAGAAACGCATAGTCACATCTGGTTCGCAAGAAGGCGGCGACAAGAAGGCCGCGGCTTCGGCCGGCTCATCCAAGAGGCGTGTTGATGCCGGCATCTTGCATGTACAATCGACATATAACAACACCAAACTGATGTTGACGGACAAGGACGGCAACGCTCTGATTTGGGGATCGGCTGGCGGCGCCGGCTTTCGCGGGGCCAAGAAGGGAACACCGTTTGCAGCCGCCAAGGTCGGCGAAACGCTGGCGCTTCGGGCACAAAATCTTGGCATGAAGGAGGTGGCGGTCGTTGTCAAAGGCGTCGGTTCCGGCCGCGAATCGGCCATCCGCGGATTTATATCCAAGGGCATCCTTATAAGCTCCATCAAAGACGCTACACCAGTACCGATGAACGGTCCGCAACCAAAGAAGCCCCGCCGCGTATAGTCCTTCATCACTTCAATATTCACTCATCCTACCAATTACCATGATTATCGGCCCACGCTACAAAAAAGCTCGCTACCTCGGTGCTCCGGTCTTCCGCAAGACGCAGACTCAAAAGTATGCCTTGCGCGTACAACGCAAAGTCAAGATCGGCAAACATCGCAGCAATAAGAGCGAGTACGGCCGGCAAATGCTGGAAAAGCAAAAAGCTCGGTTCAGCTACGGAGTCAGCGGCAGGCAATTCACCAATTACGTAAATGCTGCCTTGGCCGCCTCCGGCGATAATGCCAAAAATCTCCTCAGGCTTTTGGAAAGCCGCCTTGATAATGTCATGGTTCGAGCCGGTTTCGCGCCGACTCGTTCTGCTGCCCGGCAGATGGTTTCGCACGGCCATATCAGAGTAAACGGCACGGTCGTGACAATTCCGTCATTTGCCGTGACTGCCGGCGATATCATCAGCATCCGCGAAGGCAGTAAGACTAAGGCCATATTCGGCAAGCTCGATGACGATCTCAGGGCCGCGAAGTTCCCGAACTGGCTCACTGTGGATGCTGGATCGCATGAGATCAAGATTACCGGCGAGCCCGCTTTGGATATGACTGAGCTCTTGTTCGATATCAGGCAGGTGCTCGAGTTCTATACGCGCTAGACAATCATGATATTTAATGTATAATTAATCTTCTCTACTTTTAATACTCAAACCCATGACATACGACGTCGTTGTGCCATCAAAACCAAAAGTAATCCGTGAGGAAGGACCCTCCGGTATTTATGAAATTGACGGCTTGTATCCTGGCTATGGCCACACACTCGGCAATTCGCTGCGCCGCATCATTCTCTCATCGTTGCCCGGCGCGGCCGTGACTAAGGTCAAGATCGCCGGCGTTGAACATGAATTTTCCACGCTGCCCGGCGTCAAAGAGGACGTCATCACCATTCTTCTGGCGCTCAAGAGACTCCGTATCCGCTTGGACACCGATGAGCCACAGACATTCACGCTCAAGATCAAAGGCGCCAAGGAAGTCACCGCCAAAGACATCACCGTGCCTGGCCAGGCTGAAATCCTCAACAAGGATCTCCATATTGCCACAGTGACGGAGAAGAACGCGGAACTGGAGATCGAACTTGTCGCCGAAAAAGGTCTTGGCTATGTTTCAAAGGATATTTTGCAGAAGGAACGCGTGGAGATCGGGGCCATCATGCTTGATGCGGCTTTCACGCCGATCAAGAAGGCAAATTACGAGGTTGAAAATATGCGTGTCGGCGACCGCACCGATTTCAACCGTTTGCGCATCTTTATCGATACGGACGGCACAATTTCGCCGCGCGAGGCGCTGGAAAAGTCAATCACTCTCATGATCAGCCAGCTCAAGGCGATCGTCGGCTTCCGCGAGGAGCAACCGGCCGACATGCCCGCCCCAGATAACGGTGGAGTGGCGGAATCTGTCGAAACCGAGAAGACCGATCGGGAGATTGACACTGAACTTCTGAAGACCCGCATCGATTCCCTCGGATTTTCGGCGCGGACCGCCAAGGCTTTGGCCAATGCCAATATACGAACACTGGGCGGTCTGGCGCGCAAGAAAGAGTCCGATATCATGGACGTCGACGGTCTTGGCGCCAAGGGCATGCAGGAGATAAAGAAATTGCTCGCGCAGCATGGCATTACGCTAAAACAATGAACGGCGGCAACTCGCGACTAACATGAGACATCACAGCAACGTACGAAAATTCGGCAGAGAGAAGAATCAGAGACACGCGCTGATGTCATCGCTGGCGCGCAACCTCATCCGCGATTCGAGGATCACCACGACCACAGCCAAAGCCAAGGAGCTCCGTCCGATGATCGAGAAACTCGTCACCAAAGCCAAAACGGCGACCGTGGCTTCACGGCGTTTGGTCAACACTCGCATCAAGAGCGCCGCGGAAACCAAGAAACTGTTCGATGTCATAGCTCCGAAATACGCCGGTCGAGCCGGCGGTTACACGCGGATCATCCGCTTGCCCGATCGGAAGCTTGATAACAGTCCCATGTCCATTATTGAATTTGTCTGACGTATGAAATACACCATTGACGCACAGGGTAAGAAGTTGGGGAGAGTCGCTTCGGAAGCGGCGTCTGTTCTCATGGGCAAGAATTCAGCGGCTTTTGCCAGGAATCAGATAGCATCGGTAACTGTCGAAATAGCGAATGCTGGTCGGACTGACATCACTGCCCACAAAAAAGCTTCCAACTCATACGTGACATACACCGGCCATCGCGGTGGATTGAATAAGGAGTCTCTGGGCGAACTGATCGCCCGGCAGGGCATGAGGGAAGTGTACCAGCGGGCCGTCCGCCGCATGCTGCCGGACAACAAGCTGCGCGATGGCCGTATGAAGAATCTGATTATCAAAGAATAGAGAATGAGAGGATTTTCCATTCAAGTCCAATGACCCCAACCACCGCCAAAACCAAATACTACGAAGCTGTCGGCCGCCGGAAAACCGCCATCGCCCGCGTGCGCCTGTTCCCGGGCTCGAAAAGCGCCTACGAAATCAACGGCAAGACGCTCGAAGCATATTTTCCGGTAAAAGAAATGCAGCGTGCAGCCACCGAAGCCATCAACAACGGCAAAGCAGCGGAGAAATTCCACGTCAGCGCAAGGATCGTCGGCGGCGGCATCAATGCCCAGTCAGAGGCCCTGCGGCACGGCATAGCCCGAGCGCTGATCGTTTACGATGTGCAACTTCGCGGTGGCTTGAAGAAGCTCGGCTATCTCAAGCGCGACCCGCGAGCCAAGGAACGCCGCAAGTTCGGTTTGAAGAAGGCACGCAAATCTCCGCAGTGGAGTAAGCGCTAGACGGAACAAACGTTAGTTCGCGACACCGCCAAGGAGGGGTGGAAACACTCCTTTTTTCTGCTATCCTGTGCAGAGAAAGGATTCCATGAGCACGAGACAAATATCCCTGATCATCGTATTGATAATATTCGTCATACCCATCATCACCGACGTGATTATGAGCTGTTTCAAACGACGGATATACAAGGCGCACATGCGTCATTACGTCGACCTCATCATGGCCGATTCGGGAAATGAGCGAGCGGCAGAATACCGCCAGGAAATTCTGCGCATTTCTGGACGTCATTCTCTGCCGCTTTCAAAAATTGGCTGGAACGAAGATGCCCTGCGCAAGGCGACCATACGATCGCTTCGTGCAAGCGCCGCCAGACTCAAAGTCTTTGCCAAGAGAGAAAATCGACCGGATATCACGCAACGTCACGATATAATCGTACGCGCCCTGCGAGACAAGATAAAACAACTCAGAGCATTGGCCGCCTAGGCCATTTTTGTTTCTACCGTCATTGCCTGGAAGGCATTTTTCTATTATGCTAGCGCTATGCTCAATATAAAAGAAGAACATGCGCTCCATTCGGACGAATTTCGAGACGATTCCGTCGTGGCCGAAGAACATACAGTCGAGACCATCAAGAAACTTCGGGAAAAACTGAAAGCCTGCCAAACAGAGAAGCAGGAATTCCTAACCGGTTGGCAGCGCGCCAAAGCCGATCTGATCAATGCCCGCAAGCGGGATGAGTCGGAACGCGCGGATTTTATGAAATATGCCAACGAGCAATTGATCGACGGCCTCATTCCAGTGCTTGAATCGTTTGATTTGGCGATGGGTAACAAGGTTGCCTGGGAAAAGGTAGACAAGAATTGGCGGGTCGGCGTCGAATATATCTATGGACAATTGAAGAAAGCTCTGGCTGACGCCGGACTGGAGGAGATCAATCCACTCGGCAAAGCTTTTGATCACAGTCGTGATGAAGCTGCAGAATACGTGCCCGTAGAAAGCGAATCTGATGATCACAAGATTCTTGCCGTCATCCAGAAAGGCTACAACCTGAACGGCCGGCCGATGCGCCCACCAAAGGTCAAAGTAGGCGAGTACAAGAAAAAATAACAGCGGCAACAATTGGCATAGAAGCTGGCATAGAAGCCGTTTAGAAATTCTGGTCCGTATACCCAGGGAACCAATCCTGCTTGAGATTGACGCCTTTGGCTTTGAGTTCAGCACCGACACTCTCAACCATGGGCTCTGGGCCGGACAAATAGACCGTTTGATGTGCTCTGCCGTCTAATCGACCAAGAATTAAATCAGCCGTTATCTTCTCGCCAACGATTGGAATCAGTGTGAATTCCGGATGCTTGGTGGCTAGCGACGTAAATTCATCGAGGAAGGGGATCTCGTCGTTTCGATTGAAGTAGAGGAATGTGACATTCAAGGGCTTCATCGTACGGTCGCGGTCAATGAGGATGCTCCTGAATGGAGTAGAACCTATTCCACCTGCCACAAATACGACAGCATCGCCTGATTCTTCCCAGGTAAAATCACCGCCGAGACTATGCGCTTGGATGGTGTCGCCAGGCTTCATGGCATTCAGTGCCTTCTTGAATGGGCTCTCGGAAATACGTGTAGAAATATGGATCTCCTTCTCACTCGGCGCAGCGGCGATGGTGAACCAATGTTCATTTTCAGCCTGTGTCGGTCCGGCGTGGGGCAAGATATATGCTTGATATTGCCCGGCAATCCATTTCAGGCCGCCGGTCTCAAATACAAATGTTTTTACATTGCCGGCTTCTGGTTTTGTTTTAATAAATTTGAGTGTGATTGTATTCATGTAGTCATATTATCAGGAAGACGTATAAAAACACAAAAGCCCCTGGAGGGGCCGTCTGTGTTACCAGTTAACTTAGTCACGTCAACCAGTCGATGTATATCGACAACCAGATGTTAGCAAATATTCAACATCTGTCAACTCAAAATGTTGACGTGACAGGAGTTGCACCCGCTTATTCTGGTTGGTAAAACCGGAATTCCTCTAACAGGCACGCCAACCGGAAGGTTGATGATCCTTCCTGCGCTGGAGGATATCAGACAAAGATAAAATCCGTATCAAATAAAGTTAAAATTTTCCTGAAGATTTGAAGGATTATTCAAAAACCACTTGACCTCTGCACCAATTCCGTTATGATAAAGGTATGAATAGCATGCACGCGATTTCCATAGCGAATAGGCCCGAATACATCACCCGCATCCTCTCCGATGCCGCCGGCCGCCAATTCCGCGTGACTTTCGCTGTCACTCTGGTCAATGGCGAGCTCCGAGGCCGCATCATTTCCGCCGAGCTGATCGCTCATCTCGGTGGGGACGCTGCCACGAATAGCTTCTGCCTGCCGTGCGCCGGCACTCATTCCTGTACAAAAGATTCTGTTGCAACTTTTTCACATGTTGTTTCGCCATATTTCTCGTCACTCGACTATCTCCTGACCAGTCAACCAACACGAGCGCCCTCCTTCGCTCGCTAGCGCGAGCTTCGAAGGGCATGCCTTTCGAGTCAATACTGTGTTACTGATCAAAGTCAGAGTAACTGCCAATGCTCGCGCGGAAAAGGTCGTCAAGAAAGCCGACGATCATTTCGTTGTGTCCGTGAAAGTGAAAGCTGAAAGAAATGAAGCTAATAGGCGAGTCCTCGAAATAGTGCGGTCAATGTATCCAGGAAGATCCGTCAGGATCATTCATGGGCATCAAGGGCCGAGCAAGCTGATTGCGATAGATTGAAGTTCATTGTAGTTGAGATAAAAAAAATCCGCCACCAGCATTGCTGCTAGTGGCGGGGAAATCTTGAGTATCTTGTTAAGTTTCAAGATGCTACTCTTTGCCTTGTTGCCAAACCGGAAGTTGCGGAGCAAACTTCATTGCAGCTTCTTCGATCCGCTTTACCTCTTCACCGGTCAAGCCATGGGAAGCGAGATTTGGTCTAGTTGACGTAGTATACTCGTCAGTCCA
>JAGWLE010000017.1 GCA_028864955.1 Patescibacteria group bacterium
ACGTGCTCATCTCGTTTATGACGTCTATCGATCGATTGCTGTCAGATGATACTGCGTACCAATCGCTGCAGAAGATGGGCGTCAAGGTGATGGTTGCTGGCTGTGATGGCTATATGTACAAAACGCCTATCTATGCCCTTTTCAGACAATTCATAAATCCCCGAATGATCATGCCGACGCTCGCGAGCATCAAGGCGTCGCGCCGGCTCGATCACGTGCTTGCGTATTCTTCGAAAACGGCTGATTACTTTGCTGGCGCACGATTCGTGCCACGGAACCGCATTTCAATTACAGGCAATGCCATAGATACGTCGATGCTGAATCGCACTTACCATGAGCTCATGGCTGCAGGCGTTGTGCGCGTGCCGAACAAGATTGTCTACGCAGGTCGTCTTTCGACTGGCAAGAAGCCACGCCTCCTCGTCGAAGCCTTTGCCGAAGTCATAAAGAAATTTCCTGACGCAACTCTCGAATTTGTCGGTGAAGGTTCAGAACGCGGACCCGCCGAGGAACTGGCCAAGAGACTTGGTGTCGATAGCGCCGTGACATTCGTCGGCGGCGTCTACGACGATAAGCTCATGGCCGAGCATCTCGCGCGCGCCTCACTCGCTGTCATGCCTGCGCTCGGCGGCCTCGGTTTTAACTCTGCCATGGCATGTGGTCTGCCCCTCGTCTACACCGACGCCGACGGCACAGAGAATGAGCTCTTCAAGGAACCTGGACTTGGCTGGTATTTCGACGGGACAAAAAAGGATTTGGTGAGAATGATTTCGATCGCTCTTGCCTCACCGGAGAGAATGCATGAGTATGGCGATGAAGGTGAGAAAGTAATCATGCAAAAATATACGATAGCGAACATGGTCGAGAAGTATGTGAGTGCAATAAATCATGCCAACCAAAAGACCTCTTAAAATTCTCAACATTGTCGGAGCGCGCCCAAATTTCATGAAGATGGCGGCACTTTATGCTGCGTACAGAAAGCATCCACAAGAGATTATTCCTATTCTCGTAAATACACGACAACATGCTGATCCAAAGATGTCGGACGTATTCCTCAAGAGTCTTGATCTGCCTCAACCTGAATACGATGCGATTATAGATATTGAGTCAGTTATTAAAAAAGAAACGCCTGACATCGTACTCGTCGTCGGTGATGTGAATTCTACATTGGCTGGCGCAAAAGCTGCACAGAAATGTGGCGTGCCAGTAGCTCATGTCGAATCAGGTCTGCGTTCAGGAGATCAAACTATGCCCGAGGAACGCAATCGTATCGCAGTCGACAAGATTTCGCAGTGGCTTTTCGTCACAGAGCAGTCGGGTATGGATAATCTCAAAAAGGAAGGATTAGATACGTCACATGCACATTTAGTTGGTAACGTCATGATAGATACACTTATCCGCATGATGCCACAGATCGATGCTTCGCCCGCATATCAAACAATAAGTGATCCAAAATTGAAATATGCCGTAATGACGATGCATCGTCCGGCGAACGTTGACACAAAAAATGGTTTAAAATCTATTTTTGAGGTTATTCATATCGTTGCAAAGAATAATTTGCTAGTCGTGTTCCCCATTCATCCTCGTACACTGAATAATGTTGAAGCTGAGCCGGAATTAAAAAAACAACTTGAACAAACGAAAAATCTGATACCCTCTGGCCCGATGCCATATATCGATTTTATGAATGTTGTTAAGCATGCGACTGTCGTACTGACCGACTCCGGCGGTATTCAAGAGGAAGCCGCGTATCTCAAAAAACCAACAATTACACTTCGCGATTCAACAGAGCGGCCCTCGACTGTTGACTGTGGTGCAAATCATATTTGCTCTCTATCAAAGTTGCCTCTTATTGAGAAAACACTTAAGGAAATACTGGCCGATTCAAACATTAAGATCGCCGACGTGCCTTTCAATGATGGTCAAGCTGCTGACAGAATTGTTGATATACTACTCTCATGAGTATCAAGAGCTCTATAAAAGATTTACTGCCACCGATTATCATTCGACTCGCGCAGAAAACACCTAAGTATGGTTTCTTTGGTTCCTACAATTCATGGGCAGAAGCAATCAAAGCTTCGAAAGGCTACGACGATCCAGCGATTATCGAAAAAGTCAGATCATCACTCATGAAGGTCAAGCGAGGTGAAGTTGCCTATGAGCGCGATTCGGTCGTATTCGATGAAATACAGTATTCATGGCCAGTATTGGCGGGACTTCTGTGGGCGGCGAACGCGAATGATGGTCGGCTCAATGTGATCGACTTCGGCGGCTCGCTCGGCAGCAGCTACTTCCAGAATCTTCCCTTTCTCAAAGATCTGTCTGAACTCTCGTGGACGATCGTTGAGCAGAAAAACTTTGTTGATATTGGTAAAAAGGAATTCGAGGATAATCAGCTGAAATTTGCGTATGCTATCGACGACGCCAAAAAGTCCGAGGTTATATTGCTTTCAAGCGTCATTCAGTATCTCGAAAAGCCTTATGAAATGCTCGAGAAGATTGTGGGGCATGGATTTCGATATGTGATATTCGATCGCACAGCATTCTTGTCTGATCATGATCGACTGACAGTGCAAAAAGTACCACCGAGAATTTATGACGCCTCGTATCCAGCATGGTTCTTGAGCGAGAATAAATTCAAGCAGATGTTCAGCGGTACATACGATCTTGTCGCTGAATTCGATTCACTGGCAGGCAACATGCGCGTGAATAATCCGGCAGAGCAGGCTCACGAAAAAGGATTTATCTTTAAGAGAAAACCATGACCCGCCACTTCTGCACGCTCTTCGATAAAGGTTTCCTCACTCGTGGCATGGCGCTCCACGAATCGCTCGTGAAATGGTCGCCGGATTTCGTGCTCTGGATGATGTGTAATGACTCCGAAAGCTACGAAATGCTCACGAAGCTCGCCTTACCAAACGTCAAGCTCCTCAAAATGTCTGACGTTGAAGCCGATGATCCACGCGTGCTGGCCGTCAAACCTTCGCGGAAAATGAATGAATATTGCTGGATGTTCAGCTCCGTTCTACCGCTGTATATACTCGAACACAATCCCGAACTTGACATGATCACGTATCTCGATGCCGATCTCTACTATTACGCGTCGCCTGATCCGATATATCAAGAATTCGGTGCCAACTCAATCCTCATCATCCCCCATGGTTTTTCGGAGAAAAATAAAGACAAAGCCAAGACCAGCGGCATATACAATGTCGGCATGATGATATTCAGAAACGACCAGAACGGCCTCGAGTGTCTGCGCTGGTGGAAGGATCGCGTCATCGAGTGGTGTTTCGAAACATACGAGAATGGCAAACTTGGCGACCAAATGTATCTCAACGATTGGCCGACGCGATTCAAGAGCGTCCATGTTCTCAAAAATATTGGTGCGAATGTCGCCTCATGGAACATTGACCGCTACAAATCACTTCATCCACCTCTCATCTTCTTCCATTTTCATGGCTTGCTAATATATGCAGGTTGGTACGGCAAAGCCTGCTTCTATCCTGCCACAATCTTCGACCGACAGGCATATCGCGTTTATCTACAAGCCATCCGACGCGCCTACGCTAAGGTTCAAACCATCGATCCATCATGGAAATACGGCTTCGTGAAGCCGCTTGATATATTCCGCCTCTTGAAGCAATATATAGGCTTATGCAGGAGAGAATTCTCGTAACCGGCGGCCTCGGCTTTATCGGCAGTCATTTCGTCGAATTGGCCCTCTCCAAGGGCTATTTCGTCATCAACGTCGACAAAATGACCTACGCTATCCGCGAGGATCTCGACTTCGAGAAGCACAAAAACTATCGCTTCGTGAAGCGCGACATCTGTGATCTGCGCCGCCTGCCCGACAACATCAAGTACATCGTCAACTTTGCCGCCGAATCCCACGTCGATAATTCCATCCGCGATAATTCCGCCTTTTTCCACAGCAACGTTCGCGGTGTTTATAATCTGCTCGAATTGGTGCGCAAAACGCCAAAAGAAAAACGGCCTGTCTTTGTCCAGATATCAACAGATGAAGTCTATGGCGATATTTTGAACGGTTCATTCGAGGAAACTGACAGGCTTGCTCCGTCCAATCCTTATTCCGCTACCAAGGCCGCAGCCGATCAATTGGTTCTCGGCTGGACGCGCACACATGGTCTCCGCACCAGGATATGTCGAAGCAGCAATAACTATGGTTTCGGCCAGCGCGCCGAAAAACTCATCCCCAAGACGATGAAACTAGCGATCAAGAATCAAAAAGTTGGCGTGCACGGCGACGGCACATATACGCGTGAATGGACATTTGTCGGCGACAACTGTCACGGCATCATGTGTGTCATGGAAAAAGGCCTGGATGGCGAAATCTACAATATTTCCGCCGGCGAAGAGCTTTCAAATCTCAATGTCGTCAAAACCATTCTCAAAGTCTACGACAGGCCGGCCGATCTCTACGAGTTCGTCAAAGATCGTCCTGGCCAGGACGTCCGTTATTCTGTCGACAGCTCAAAGATCCGCACCCTCGGCTGGAAACCGCAGATGACGCTCGAGAAATATTTGCCGATCTGCAAAGAGCTCAATGAGTATCGCCGCAAGAATATGCCGCCCGGCAGAAAAGAAAAGCTCTTGAATATGCTCGGCGTTTATTCGAAGCGTACATAACCAAACATCTGCTACAATATCCCAATCACATGAACAAAAAAATCACCTCGAAACGCCACGGCATAGATCTGTATAAGATCATCACCTTCCCTTCTGCCGATACAAAAAACGGCGTGCTCTACATGATGCAGCATGATGACACTGGCAAAGAATCAGCCGTACCATTCATGGTCAAGCGCACGCTTGTCATGAAAGGCATGAATGGTCATGACAAACGCGGCGCTCATACACATCACAAAACGAACCAGATATTGATCTGCATTTCTGGAACCTGCGATGTCGATCTTGATGACGGTGAGCGTAGAGAGACCGTCAGGCTCGATTCGCCGAACAAAGGCTTGCTGCTCTACCCTTACGTCTGGCACGTCATGCATAACTTCGCGCCAGGCACGATCTTGCTCGATTTGACCGATTCGGAATATGACGAACGCGATTACATCAGAAACTATGAAGATTTCCTTCAACAACTTCAGTAAGCTGTACGGTACGGAAAAGATTGCCATCGATAGAGCCATCAAGAAAGTCCTTTCGTCTGGCCGTTATATTCTGGGTGATGAGGTCGCCGACTTTGAGAAAGACTTTGCCGCATATATCGGCGTCAGTCAGTGTGTCGGCGTGGCGAACGGCCTCGAGGCTTTGCAGATCGCCCTCATGGCCGCAGGAATAGGCCCGGGTGATGAAGTCATCACGACCGCGCATTCGGCCGCAGCCACAGCGCTTTCCATACGAGCCGTCGGCGCAAAGCCGGTTTTTATTGACATTGATGACTACTACCATTTGGATGCGGCGAAAATCGAATCAGCCATTACTTCAAAGACGCGGGCAATTATTCCCGTGCATCTCTATGGTCAAGCCTGCGACATGAACACGATCATGGATGTTGCCAAGAAACATAATTTAGTCGTCATCGAAGACTGCGCTCAAGCGCACGGTGCATTGTGGAATGGCCGGAAAGTCGGCAGTTTCGGCACAGCCGGCTGTTTCAGTTTCTACCCAACGAAAAACCTTGGAGCTGTCGGCGATGCCGGCGCGATCGTCACGCATGATTCGGCGTTCGCCGAGAAGTGCCGCATGATGCGCAATTATGGCCAAAGGAATCGCTACGAGCATGACGTTTATGGCATCAACAGCCGCCTCGATGAGATTCAAGCCGCGGTTTTGCGCGTACTCCTCAAGAAGCTCGATCGGAATAATAAACGACGTTTAACGATCGCTATGCAGTATTTGAAAGGGTTGAAAGACATCGGCGATATCCAATTGCCGCGTCTTCGGATGCAGGCCGATCACGTCTTTCATTTATTCGTCATCGAGACGGGCCGGCGAGACGATCTCATGGCGCATCTCAAAGAAGCCGGCATTGATTCGCTTATTCATTATCCGATTCCCATCCATAAGCAGAGATCGTTGGCGGAATTCAATTCATTGTCATTGCCGGTGCTTGAATTAAAAGTAACGAGGATTCTATCGTTACCCGTTCATCCATATTTGACGACGACTGAAGTCAAGAAAGTGATCGCCGCGATAAAAAAATTCTATGAGTCACCGCTCAATCCGTAAACTTTTCCAAAAGACCGGTTTTGATTTTCACCGGCACCGGCCGGAACCCAACAAGCTGGCCTGGCTTCGAGCCTTGAACGTGCAGACGGTTCTCGACGTCGGCGCCAATATCGGCCAATTTGCCCGTGAAGTCCGCGCGGTTCTGCCGACAGCATTCATCTATTCATTCGAGCCATTGAAAAGCTGTTTCGATGAGCTCTCGAGAAACATGCTCACGGACCGCAATTTCAAGGCCTATAATTTTGCCTTGGGCGCGGCCAATGAGACCGTCACCATGAATAAAAGCGCCTATTCGCCGAGCTCGTCCATCCTGGCTATGTCAAAATCGCATAAGGATCTATTTCCGCAGACACAGAACAGCAGCCAAGAAGAGATCGCCATCAAAAGACTCGACGATATCGCAGAATTCGATCCAGCCAAGCTCAATCGAGAGATTCTGGTAAAAATCGATACGCAGGGATTTGAGGAGAAAGTCATACGCGGCGCCACAAAATTCCTGAAACAAACAAAGGTCATGATCGTCGAAAACTCATATCTGCCGCTGTATGAAGGCCAAGCCTTATTCGACGGCATATACCAGCAATTGAAAGCCTTGGGATTTGCGTACCACGGTTCCCTGCAACAGAAAGTTAACCCGAAGAGTGGCGAGATCCTCTTTGAAGATTCATTTTTTGTGCGTGACTGATACGAGACTAATGTGGCGTCGGATTGCAGACAGCATCAAGAATCGGCTGAACGATTTTCTGTGGCGTGAATCGCTGCTGGTAAAGCCAGAAGGCATTTTGGGCGATTTTTTCCGCCAAGACCGGTGAATTCTTGAGCGTCTCAATTTTTGCCGCCAAGTCCTCTGGATCAGCCGGGTTGACCATGAGACACGTCTCGCCGTCCTTGAAAACTTCACTCACACCCGCCATACGCGAAGTGACGTACGGCAACTTCATGGCCATAGACTCAAATGCCTTGTGCGGAATAGTCCGCTTCAACCGCTCGTTATTCTCAAATTGGCCGAGACTGACATGACACGAGAGCATCCTCGGAATAAGCTCGTTGAACGGCAATTGCTTCGAGATATATTCGACGTTCGCCGGCTTGAGCTCATTCATGACGGCCTTGAATTCGTTCATGGCCTCTGCCCAGCCAAAGCCGATGATGAGAAACTTAACACCGGTATTTTCGAGAATCTTAGCGGCGCGGAGTACATATGCGGCACCAGCTTCACGGGTTATGCGGCCGCGGAACAAGACGGTGAAGGCCGCCGACTTTTCTGCATCTGGAGCGGTGTGGAATATGGAATCGTCGACGCCCGTGTAGACAACTATCAATTTGGCGGGATTCACGCCGAGTGATCCGATGAAATACTTTTTCTGTTGTTCTGTCTCGACGAGAATCTTGTCCGCTAGGCGCGTCGCCAGCCAATCAATTATGCGTACATACGGAATCCTGAATATATTGCCCTTGTATGCGTCGCGCGAGATAATTTGTGTCTCATAAAATGAACAGAGTGCGTCGAAATATACTGGTGCGGTAGCAATCAACCTAGCAAATGGAACAATAATGAACCCGGGGAAACCGACGATCATGGCGTCGTATTTCCCTTTGTAGTCGCGGTGCTTCTTGTATAAATTCCAATATTTACGGAGTCCCGTGCTCGTGTCAACGCAATTTACGACATTCACGCCGTTCTGGCGCAAGCCGTCGCCATAAACCTTGTTGCGCGAAAAATTCGGGTCGATGACGCCGAAGTAAAGGATGGTGAATGGCTTGTCGTGCGCGGCCGTCATAATGATTTTGTAGCGATCACAAAATAACCGAGGGGGTACATCTCCCGCAAGCTCCGCTTGGCGAGCATCTGCAGGAAGGCGTCGGCGACGCGGGCCCAGGCTGTGAGAAATGCGCGCAGAGGGGCGATATTCATGACACCGCTCATGAGCTGTACAGAAGCCGTGCATGGTCCTCTGCCAAGCGGCGTGATCTCTATATTCGTCCAGCCGGCCTGGAAAAGGACTTTGCGCAACGCCTCTTGGCTGTAGCGCCAATAATCCTGGGGCGACGGATGATACTGGATGATGAATGGCACGCCGATCGCGATGCGTCCGCCCGGTTTGACGATGCGGAAGGTCTCTTCGAGAACGTGGCGGTAATCGTAAATATGTTCGAGAACATTGACGGCCAGCGCCGCGTCATACGTGTCATTGCCGATGGGAAACAAATGTTCGAGATCGAATGATAATGAAGCGCCGGTTGAACGATCGATATTTGCCGTATCGATGACGCAGTTGCCGCGGATGAGCTCGTGGTAACCGGATTTGGTTGAGCCGCCAAGATCAATAGCCTTACCCGAAAGTTCGAGTTTGGCTATTTCCTTGTATAAAGCTGTTCTCCAAGGTGTCGGCATTTACTTCAGAATATCATACGTATCCTGGTACGCGGCATAATTCCACACGGTCCATGGTCTGTAGTCAAATTGATCGCGCGGACTACCAGACCAAATATTCGGATCGATCGCAGCGGGCACATTCACAACCACATGGTCGTAGGCCTTCATGTCTGCCTGTGTGATCGGCTGGTCGAGATATCGATAATACACGTTTATGGGCGTGATATTCTTTGGCGGTTGCAGCGACAAAATATATGCCCATAAATCAGAATTTCCCTTGTTATATGTCGTGACAAAATTTACGTATGCGTCATGCGTATGCACATAGCCGAGCGGCCAGTTTTTTTGTACTAGAATCTTTGCTGCCCGATTTTCTCTCTGCCATGCCAGAATCTGCGGAATTATCAGTCGTCGTTCGTCAGGACCGGCTGCCAACATTCGATCCCAACCAATTATTTGCACGAGGCTTAGGATAAAAGAGATAATGAACAAGATTTTTACCGCCATTTGGAGCCGGCGATCCGTCCGGATGCGGGCTGCTTCATCGCCGCACCACCATGAATACAGTAAGAGGACGCCGATCGTCATGAACACAACCGTCGGTAACATGTACCGACTCTCATGGTGCGCCGGAATACTGAATACCAAATAATTTGCGGCAGCCGTGATCGCCAGCGTCCAGATGACATAGTGAGACGGCAGCTTTTTCGCCCGAATAAGAATGAATGCAAGCACAAGACCGAGAATGATCATCAGCGGATTGTCTATGAAGATTATCTGCAAATAGAACCAGAACGAATGCGCCGTGCCGTTCACGATATTGACGCTCTGGACGGCGCCGAGACTCGTCTGCGGCGCGACGATGCCAGCCAAACCAAGCGTGCGAATAAAGCCGTACGGATGCCACCAGATCATGAGCGCGCAGCCCATGACGACCGCGAGCACGTATTGGGCGAACTGCTTCAGCCTGAGCCAATTCTTGGCCTTCAACCAGCGTATCATGAGCGGCAGCCACATGATCTGGTACATGATGCCGAGGTAGCCTATGCCGAAGATGGCGATCGTGAGCAGCGCGGAAATGCTCCAACGGATGCCGGCGCGCCGACGGCATCTTTCATCATGAGGGTCCTCAGCCAGACGTACGAGCAGATACAGCTGCCAGACAAGGATGCAGATCTCAAATGGCCAGTGCCTGAATGTGTCGGCATATTCAAAAAATAGCGTGCTGAAGCCCAGGAAAATAGCGGCCGCGTACGGCAGCCACGAATGGTTGCGCGGATTAAAGGTCTTGGTGCGGAACAAACGGTACATACCGATTAATGACCAGAAGCTGGCGACAACGGCGATCAATCGCGCCCAGCCGAGTATGCCGCCCCAACTCCAAATAATAAAATCCTTATATGAACCGGCACCAGTGACAGCATGCGTCATCAATCGTACGACAAAATCAGCAATAACGGCCGGCAGCGCAATGATGGCAAATACCGGCCCGTAATAGAGCGTCGGCTGGTTGCGCAGGCCAAACAAGCTCTTGGCCTCAAGTACGTGCAGCGCGCCGTTTATCGGAGATTGTTCGTCAGCCGTCAGATAGGAAGCATGGAGCGGAACATGATCCGTGCCGTATAAAATTCCGGGCAGATGGATAGTCACCCATACGACAAACAGACCCGCGATAATGATCGTCAGGCGTTTTTTTGTCATGAAAGTAATCCAGCCTCCCTGTTAGTGATAAATATGAGGCGTTCGTAAACAAAATAGTTCATGACGGCCAGGACAATGCGGATGATGAACTGCGCAACGAGATAATTGAGGCCGAGCACGCTCACCGCCGCGTACATGAATAGCGAGTTGATGCCGAGGTTGACGAGCGACAGCATCAAGAATTTGGCAAGCTGGATGTGAACGCCGTCGGTTTCTTTGTGCGTGAATACCCAGAGTTTCTGCAAAATGAAGTGTGCGACCATCGAGATGATGAAGGCGATGATCGAGGAAATGAGGTACCACCAGCCGAGCCAGTCAGTGAATATGTAGAGAAGAACGATGCTCAAGACTGCTGCCGTACCACCAGACACCGCGAATTTCATGAATTTCTGGACAGCGCTAGCTTTAGGCATGTTGGAGGATATTATACGCGATTTATGCCAGAAGATCAGCCTATTTCATCCACTTTCTCCACCATAGAGCGAACGTCAGTAACGTCCATATCTGCTTGCGATTATCACGTCGACGATTGAAATGCTGGTCTAGAAGCTTACGGATCGCTGCAGGCTCAAACACGCCCATCTTTTTAAGAGATTGCTCACCAAGGAGTTCAAGAACAAGTGGCTTCAAATCACCACGTATCCACTCGGCAATAGGCATGCCGAAACCTTTCTTTGGACGGTAAATAATATCGTGCGGCAACTTCCCTTCCATAAGTTTTTTTAGGATGTATTTACGCGAAAAACCGTGGAATTTG
>JAGWLE010000018.1 GCA_028864955.1 Patescibacteria group bacterium
TTGAGGATGACGCTTATGTCGAACAATTTCCTGATCGTTTTTTCGTCCATCATGGCTTGAATATATCAGGAGACGGACGGTATGGCCAATCGAGTTATTTTGGCTTTCCTATGGTATGATGTGCCGAATACCCAATGTCGGACTTCGACCCAATTCGTCAGGTTAGAAGCGTTTCCTACGAAAGGATCGCTATCAAGAGCCATCTCATCAGATCCGGGGAGGATCTGATCGGCGTGCTCAAGAGATATGTTTCCCCGAAGCTGGTTGCTGGCGACTGGCTGGCGCTTTCGGAGAAAGTCGTTTCGCTCATGCAGAATGATATCCGGAACATCTCGACCGTCAACGTGAGCTGGCTCGCCAGGTTGATCGTCAAAGGCGTGAAAAAATATCCTCACGACAAAGGCTGGGATAATCCGGAAAAGATGCAAGTGGCCATAGAGATAGCCGGTTATCCGCGAGCCGTTGTCGCCATGCTTATCGGCGGCTTCGGCAAGCTCATGGGCATTCGCGGCATATTTTGGCACATACTCGGTCACCGCGTCAGCGAGTTGGACGGCTTCAATCCCATCGTTCTCGAGCCGTATCGTGAAAATGTGGCCCTGCCGCCGTCGCATCCCCAAGAAACGTGCCAAAAGATCGAATCCGAGGTCGGCGTTCCATCGGTCATCATCGACGGCAACAATATCAACGTAAAAATAATCGCTATGAGCTGGGGCATGCCCGTGGACGCCAAATTGGCCAGGCTGATCCTTTTGGATAATCCCATGGGGCAGGAAGACGAGCTGACGCCGTTCATCATCGTGCGCCAGAAGAAGTCTTCTTGAGACTAAAGCGCGGCGCGGCGGCGGACATCTCCGCCTCTCCGATGGCGTCTCTGACCGTTTCTACCAGGTAGTCGCACATTTCGTCGGTCATATTGGTGGTCAGCCTCATATCGCAAGTTGTGTCGAGGGCGGCGTGAGCCTTTTCCAGGCCATCCTGAGGTTTGAGGTAACTCCAGTTCCATGGCGCGCGGGCGTTGTCCTTATCCGCGCCAAATCCGGCTAACGGTACGCCGCGTTCCTTGGCCGTTTTGAGGAATATGGCCATCATATCGGGAGTGAATCCTTTGAGCCTGAATTGCAGAGAATCAGGGACACGCTCTTGCCGCGGATCACTTTCCGGCAGCTCGACTGCCGCTAACGCGCGAAGTTTGCCAGTGATGTAGGCGTATCGGCCGCGATACACCGCTATCCGTTCCGTCACATGCGGCAGCTGCGAGCGGGCGATGGCCGCGGTCACGTTCGACATTCTGACGTTGAATAGCGGCCGCTTGTTCTTGTATCTGTCGAAGGCGGATGGCGGCAGGCTGACATGTTGCCGGCAGAGGCTTTCGTACGCGCCCGAATCCAGGATCATCTTGGCCATGAGATCATCGTCATCGGTCATGGCCAGGCCGCCTTCGCCGGCATTTATGAGCTTGTAGCTCTGGAATGAATAACACGAAATCTTGCCGAAACTGCCGATCAATTTGCCGTTCCAGCGCGATCCCAGGGCGTGAGCGGCGTCTTCGACCAGGGTCAATCCGCGGTCGCGGCATATCTCCATGATCGCGTCCATGTCCGAAATGTAGCCGCGCATGTGAGAGAGGAGCAGGATCTTGGCGGAAGGGTTGGAGGTTATCTTGCGCTTCAGGTCTTCGATATCAAGCGTATAATTCTGGTTGATCTCCACTAGGACAGCTTCGGCGTAAAGGTCGGCGATGGCGCTGGGGACCGCCGTGAACGTGAACGCCGGGGCCAGAACCTTGTCTCCCGGTTTGACGTCCAGAGCCTTGAGCGCCAACAGGATCGCGCTGCTGCAAGAATTCACGGCCAGAGCGTGTCTCATGCCACCGCCCCACGCTTTTGCGAATTCCTGTTCGAACAGCACAACTGCGGAATCCAGGGGATTTTCGCTGCTATATCTGAAGAGATTGCCGCTTCTCAATATCTCCGTCACCTGCCTGATTCCTTCCTCCGGCGTCGGTTCCAGACGCTTGAAGTCCTTGGTCGTGAATGTATTTTTCGTCGGTATTTTTTTGTTCATGCGCTTGAAACGAATCCCACTCGATCTTTACCAAGCTCCGATGATGGCGCCGCCGACGACCAGCGTAACGAGTGAGCCGACGGATTGGATGAGCACGAGTTTGAAGGGCTTCTTTTCCCAGAGCAGGCCGCTCGTGGCCTCGGTCGCGGAAAATCCCAGCCAGACGAGGAATCCGAGGAAAGCGCCATCGGTAAACGTCGTCAAGTTGGCGGCTGCGGCCAGAAAGGCCAAGACGCAAAAGGCCACGATCGTGGCGATAAACTGCGTGATATAGCGCTTCCACATGCCGCTGGCACGGGCGGCGGCTATTTCAGCATCGCTCGTCTTTGTCAGTTCCTGCCATTCTCGGCCGAAGAGTATCGGCGAGTACCAAATGGCGCCGATGGCGAATGCCACAGCCGAAGCTATGAGTATGGGCCAGAGATTGATTGTGTTCATGCGTGTACGTTACCTTATATTGTGGTAAAATACTAGCACAGATATGGCATTTCCATTACTCATAGCCATGCTCGGCGCGTTCTTCCTGTTCTATGACAACGGCTGGACGTTGAGCGGGTTCAATATTGCCGCCACCGGCACATTCCTGCCGCTTCTGGCCATGATGCTCGGACTGACTATCATGCTCAAGCGCCGGAATTGATCTTCATCCCCGAACTATGAACATTTCGACGGATATATCGGCAGGCAACGCGTCAGGCTTCAACTGGAAGAAAGGTGTTGCGGCTATCATCATCGTGGCCATGGTGATCGCTGTCTACGAGATATTCGGGGCCGTTTTTCATTCTCAGGAACGCTTGCTGTCGATCGCCGCTCCGGCGGGCACTATCTACGCTGAGATCGCTTCAACCTCTGACCAGCAGGAACTCGGTCTGGGCAACCGCGCCAGTCTGCCAGCGGATCACGGCATGCTATTCGTCTTTCCGCATCCGGGTGATTATGGGTTTTGGATGAAGGACATGCATTTCGATCTCGATATGGTCTGGATATCTTCAAATAAAAAAGTCGTGGCCGTCTCGCATGATGTGCCCGTCGATTCATACCCGGCGGTGTTCTATCCGCCGCTGGCCGTCAGTTACGTGCTCGAGATCAATGCTGATGCCGCCAGCAGATTTGGCATAGCCACTGATACGCAACTAGCGTTTTAACGATAGACGGGTAACGTGCATGTTGAAAAAATAAAAAAACGTGACACAAATTTTTATCCACAGTTTTTCTGCGGCTCGGCGATGTACAATAGGATCAAACAGAACAAAGTTCGTCGCGGAGAGTGAGAGTTCGACAACCATTACCAATAGTTAGCATTCGGCGCGCCGCCCGCGCCCACCATATGCCAAAAAAGAAAAAAGCCGCTCCGAGCGCGGTCAAGGCTCCTTCGGTCCCCACGATTATCAAAAGAGATGGTCGTATCGTGCCATTTGACGTGCAAAAAATAGCCAACGCCATATTGAAAGGCATGAATACTGTCCAGGAAGGATCGACTGATGAGGCGGCTATGGTCGCCAACAAAGTCTTCGCCGAGCTCGTCAGGATCAAAAAGAAATTTGCCAATTTCGTGCCGACGGTCGAAGGCGTCCAGGACATTGTCGAGCAGGAGCTGATGCGTTCCGATTACGTAAAGACCGCCAAGCACTATGTGCTCTATCGTGAGGAGCGCGCCAAGATCCGCGCGCAGGGCTTGGAGATTCCGGAACGTGTCCGCAAATTAGCGACTGATTCAAAGAAATACTTCAGGAATGCTCTCGGCGAATTCGTCTATTACCGCACATACTCGCGCTGGATCGAATCAGAGAGCCGCCGCGAGACATGGATCGAGACGATCGATCGCTACATCGGCTTTATGAAGGAAAATCTGGGAAAGAAACTCACTGACGCCGAGTACAAGGAGATCCGCGAATACATGCTCGAACAAAAGTCCATGCCGTCGATGAGGCTTCTGCAGTTCGCCGGCAAGGCGGCGCGCACGACCAATGTCTGCGCATACAACTGCTCGTACATCGCCCCCGAATCATTCCAGGATTTGGCCGAGATCATGTATATCTCGATGTGCGGCACGGGCGCCGGCTGGTCAGTGGAGAGCGCGAATGCCGAGAAATTCCCGCAGATCATGCCGCAGACAGGGGAGAAGCTGGCCGTCCACAAGATCGATGATTCAAAGGAAGGCTGGGCCGACGCGCTTGTGTATGGCATGAAGACGTGGGCAGCCGGCAAAGATGTTGATTTCGACTACTCGGCTATCAGGCCGGAGGGCACGCGTTTGAAGACCATGGGCGGCAAGGCTTCAGGACCCGGTCCGCTCCAGCGTTTGCTCAATTTCTCGCGCCAGATCATGTTCGCTCGTCAGGGCAGGCGTCTGCGCCCCATCGATCTCCACGATATTATCTGCATGATCGGCGATTGCGTGGTGGCCGGCGGCGTCCGTCGCAGCGCCATGATCTCACTTTCTGATCTCGATGATCAGGAGATTCGTGATGCAAAGAAAGGCGCATTTTACATGACGCATCCGCATCGCATGTTGGCCAACAATTCCGCCGTCTACATCAACAAGCCTTCAAACGAAGAATTCCTCAAGGAATGGATGGCCTTGATCGAGAGCCGATCCGGCGAGCGAGGCATATTTAACCGAGGTTCGCTGGCCAAAACTTTGCCGGAGCGACGCATCAAAGTTCTCAAGGAGTACAAGGGCTACTTTGACGCGACGGGTCAAAAAATTGTCGGTCCGATGGGTACAAATCCTTGCGGCGAGATCATCCTTCAATCAAAACAGTTCTGCAACCTCTCGGAAGTTGTCTGCCGCTCTGATGACACGGAAAAAACGCTTTTGAAGAAGATCCGCATCGCCACCATCCTGGGGACGTATCAGGCATCGCTCACCAACTTCCCCTATCTTTCCAAGGAATGGAAAGAGCGCTGCGAACGTGAACGTCTGCTCGGTGTATCGCTCACGGGACAGTGGGATTCCGAAGTTGTGCGACGTCCCGAGATGTTAAAGAAACTCAAGGATGAAGCCATCAAAGTCAACAGGGAATTCTCAAAGCGTTTCGGTGTGAACGAGTCTACATGCATCACCTGCGTCAAGCCTTCGGGAACGCTGTCCCAAACCGTTGATTGTTCATCCGGCATGCATCCTCGGCATTCGAAATTCTATATCCGCCGTATTCGTATATCAGCCACGGATTCGCTCTTCAAGATGCTCAAGGATCAGGGCGTGCCGTATCATCCGGAGATCGGCCAAACGGCCGAAAATGCGTCAACGTTCGTTCTCGAATTCCCGGTCAAAGCGCCCGGCGGCTCGATATTCAAGAATGACATCACCGCCATCGAGCAGCTCGAGCACTGGAAGATGGTCAAGAAGAACTATACTGAGCACAATCCGTCAGTGACGGTCTCCGTAGGCAATGATGAGTGGATCGCCGTCGCCAACTGGGTCTACGAAAACTGGGACATTGTCGGCGGCCTGTCATTCTTGCCTCGCGAGGATCATGTCTACAAGCTCGCCCCGTATGAGGCTATCGATGAAAAGACGTACAAGGAGCTTTCCAAGAGGCTCGAGCATATCGACTACTCAAAGATCATCACCTACGAGAAGCAGAATGAGACTGATCTCAAGAAAGAGCTGGCATGCGTGTCCGGTGTTTGCGAGATTGTGTAAAGCCGCACGTCGAAAGTCAAAATTTTGTCAAATGGAGCATTTGTGGTATAATGCGGATAGCAGTACCAGACAACTACGTCCTTCAGCCGTTTTTACGGCTTCAGGATGAGGAAAGTCCGAACACCGGCTTTGTGGGAATGAGCGATCGCTCCCATAACGCAGCATGTAGCGGGTAACACCCGCCAAGGTAACACCTAGAGGTGCGAACAGAAACGCTCGAGCCGAAAGGCGGAGGCTCCCGCCGATGTGACGTCAGTCACGCTGGCGGGATGTGATTCACAGCGATGTGGATATGCAACGGCTAAATCCTTACATCGGTGCAAGACCGTATTTGCAGTCCAGTTGGTTTCGCCAAAAGAACTGCATCTGAGTCGCTCGACCCCGAGCGCAAGCGCGGGGCTAGATAAATTGTTGTCAGATACAGAATTCGGCTTATGGTACGGCTCAACAAAAACACTCCAGTAGGAATATTGGAGTGTTTTTGCAATTTATTCTCTGTTATAATATCTTTAACCGGACTTTATTAGCATTAAGAGTTTTTTTGCACAACCATGAATCCAGATATATCCGCGCCCGCGACATCGACGCCGCCTCGCAGTCGTCTCGAATCGGTCGCATTCTATATTCTTCTCGCCAGCGTCTTTCTGGCGCCTTTGGCCTTTTGGTCATCTGCCTATGTCGCCCTCGACCTCATCAAGACGGTTGTGATCATTCTCGGCACCTTATCGGCGGCTATTCTCATTCTGGTGACATTGATCCAGAAGCGCCGTCTAGTTCTGCCGCCAAAGCATATCTTCTATAGCGGTCTGTTGCTGGCCTTCTCAATGCTCGTGTCCGCCGCCTTGAGCATCCATTTCATGAAATCGCTCATCGGCCAAGGTTTCGAAGTTGGTACAGCCGGCTTTCTGCTGGCGCTTTTCGTAGCCGGTTTGGTTTCATTCTGGCTGGTCCAGAGAAAGGCCGAGCGGTCACTGGTTATCTATGCGGCCATGGCGTCCGCCTACGTTATTCTGGCGATCTTTCAGGCCTTGCGTTTTGCATTTGGCGCCAGCTTCGCTTCGCTCGGCATCCTGAACACGGTAGCTTCGTCGGTCGTGGGCAACTGGAGCAGCTTTGGCTATTACTCCGGTTTCATGTTGGTACTGACGCTCTCGGCGCTTTTCTTCCTGAAATTGTCCCGCCGCATGCAGATCGTTTACGGGGCGATCGGCTTGATTGCGGCGGCTGGAATCTTTGCCGTCAATCTACATGTCATTTGGCTTTTGGTCGCTCTTGTCCTCCTGGGGATGTGCGCCGTCATGACCTCGCGCCGTCCGCGGGCAGGCGCCGGCATCGCGTCCTGGCTCAAACGTCTGGCCTGGACTCCGCTTGTTCTGGCCGCCATCTCGCTGGCCCTATTTTCACGCCAAGCGGCGTGGTCAGCACCGATCCTGAATGCCCATAACGCGGCAAATGCCGAAGTCGCTCTGCCATGGCAAATGACGCTCGATGTGGTCGCCGGCGCCATCAAGAATTATCCGCTCTTTGGTATCGGTCCAAATCATTTCACGCAAGCGTACTTGGTGTACAAGCCGGCCGGCGTCAATGAGACAAATGCCTGGGGCATCGAATTTGGCACCGGTTTTGGCCTGTTGCCGACACTAGTAGCCGCACAGGGTTTGGTTGGGTCGGTGCTCTGGATCTTATTCCTGGTATTCATCGGCATGGCCATTGTTCGCACCATGCGGCGTTTGCCGGATGATCCGGGGGCGCGGTTTACGGCAGTTTCCGCGGCCGCGGGCACCTCATTTCTCTGGCTAGCAAGCATATTCTTTGTGCCGGCTCACGCCGTACTCTTTCTGACCGCGCTCTCGACGGGCATATTCATGGCTATAGCCGTCTCTAGCGGCGCTGAGAAAGCCTTTGAAGTCGCGCCGGCTATGGGCTCACGCTGCTACAAATTCATGCCTTCGATCGTGGCATTCTTCATCGTCATAGCTGCCGTTTGGGGTCTGATGTACGTCAAACGCACCGCGGCGCTGGCATATTTCTCCGCCGGCGTCAGTCAGTTGACCTCCGGTGCCAACGTCGATGCCGCCGACGCTGATTTCAGCCGAGCGCTCAGCATCGATACATCCGATGTTTATTGGCAGGCAAAGGCGGAAGCCGCCCTCTCGAAGGCCGCGCACCTCTCCCAGTCGGGCAGTAACGCGACGACGACGGCCGCTGTTCAGGCGTTGGTTACTACCGCGCTTTCCGATGCACAACATGCCATTGCCTATGATCCAACCAATTATTACAACTATGTTTCGCTGGCTCGCGCCTCTGAATCAGCTTCCAGTCTGGGCATGTCAGGCGCCTACGACCGCGCCATCAGTGCGTATAACTCGGCGATCAGCGAAAATCCTTCGAATCCCTCGCTGTATCTGGCCCTGTCAAGGTTCCAAGCAAATAACAATAAGCTCGATGACGCTCTGCGTTCGGTCGGGGCCGCCCTGCGCGTCAAGACAAACTATCTCGATGCCGTCTTTTTGCTCTCGCAAATAGACGCCGCCAAAGGAAATCTGCCCGAAGCTATCACGGCCGCGCAATATGCCGTGACCATCGACCCGACGAACCCTCTGCTGTACTTCCAACTCGGGCTGCTCGATTACAATGCCAAGGACTACGCCGGCGCGGCCGCCGCCCTCGGCCAGGCTGTCAAGATCCAGCCCGACTATGCCAACGCTCAGTACTTCCTCGGTCTGGCTGATGCTCGCCTCGGCAATATCGCCGATGCTATCAGCCAGTTTGCGGCTATCAGTCAAACGAACCCCGATAACCGGGAAGTCAGCCTGATCCTGGCGAATCTGAAGGCCGGCAAGCCGATCTTTGCCGATGCCGTGCCGCCGGTGACGCCGTCGCCGGAGACGCGCCAGTCTCTCCCCATAAACGAAAAGCAAAAGTAGTGCTAAAATAATCCGCACATGGTAAAGAGGTGGTTCACCTTCATCGGACAGGAAATACGCGGTCTCCATGAGGCCGCGTATCTCTTGGGCGTTTTTGCCGGTCTGTCGCTCATCCTCGCCCTTGTCCGGGACAAGCTCCTGGCTTTCACGTTTGGCGCCGGCCGCGCGCTAGACATCTACTATGCCGCTTTCCGCATTCCCGATCTTATTTTTGCGACTGTCGGTTCCTTGGTTTCAGCCTCAATTCTTTTGCCGTATTTCATTGAACGGTTCGAGTCATCGCATGAAAGAGGTGCGCAATTTTCTGATGCCATATTCACTGTCTTCTTTGGAGCCATGACGGTGACCGCCGCCGTCGTTTTTATCATCGCCCCCTACCTCGTGCCGTTAGCGATTCCCGGGTTTGCGCATGATCCGGCTTTGCCGGAACTTATTCTGTCGATGCGTATCATGCTCTTGTCGCCATTCTTTCTAGGGCTGTCAAATTTGTTCTCAAGCCTGACACAGATGCATCATCGCTTCCTGGTGTATGCTGCTTCGCCCGTGGTCTACAATGCCGGCATCATCATCGGCGTGCTTGCGGGATATCCGGTGATGGGCGTGCCGGGTCTGGCGGTCGGCGTGGCCATCGGCGCCTTCCTGCACATGGGCATCCAGTTGCCGTTCCTTCTCCATGAAAAGCTCACACCGCGCTTTACGCGGCGCATTCACTGGACAGACATACGGAAAATCGTGCTGACCAGTCTGCCGCGCACGATCACGCTCTCGGCAAACCAGCTGGCATCGTTCGCCTTGATCTCGCTGGCTTCTCTGATGTCCGTTGGTTCGATTTCGGTCTTTAATTTTGCCTTCAATCTGCAGTCGGTGCCGCTGACGCTTATCGGCGCCAGTTATTCTTCGGCCGTCTTTCCGACATTATCCCGCATGCTCTTCAAGGGCAATATTGCCGAGTTCAAGGTCAAGATGATCGCTTCGGCCCAGCACATCATATTCTGGTCGATGCCTCTGACCGTTCTCTTCGTCGTCTTGCGCGCCCAGATCGTGCGTACGGTCTTGGGCGCCGGCAAATTTGACTGGGCGGATACGCGCCTGACGGCGGCCACCTTGGCGCTCTTCACTATCTCGACCATTGGCCAGTCGCTGATCGTGCTTTTCGTGCGTTCATTTTATGCCGAGGGCAAGACGGCGCGGCCGCTCCTGATCAACGCCATTTCGGCTTCGATCATTGTCGCCGCCGGTTATCTCCTGGACAAGGCTTTCTTCGCGTATCCGCTATTCCGGTATTTTCTCGAGGATCTCCTGAAGATCGACGGGCAGGTGGGTACCAGTGTCATCGTCCTGGCGCTCGCCTACACGATCGGCGTGATCGTCAATACCTTCCTTCATTGGTGGGTCTACGAGAGGGTATACCACGGCTTTACCAAGCCGGTATTTGCCACGTTCTTCCAGACATTCGCGGCGTCCGTGATCATGGGCTACGCGGCGTATCTCTCGTTGCAGATATTCGCGGTGGTTTTCCCGTTGAGCAGGGTCTGGGGAGTATTTCTACAGGGATTTTGTTCGGCAATCATCGGCATCATCGTGCTTATCCTGATGCTCATCGTGCTCCGCAACGAACAACTCGTCGATGTCTGGCGCACGCTGCACAGGAAGATCTGGAAGGCGCCGGTGCCGCCGGCGGAAATGGAGCACATGTGATATACGCACGTTGCGTAGGTATATCAGTCTGCTATATTCAAGTGCATGAATTCCGCAGATGCCCAGAATTCCGAGCATATCCGCAATTTTTCCATTATCGCCCACATCGATCATGGCAAGTCGACGCTGGCTGACCGCATGCTCGAGATCACCGGTACGATCGAAAAACGCAAGATGCAGGAGCAGGTTCTCGATTCGATGGAACTCGAACGGGAGCGCGGCATAACGATCAAGATGCAGCCGGTGCGCATGGAGTGGTCATTGGGCAATACGGCTGCGTCCGTTTGGCGAAGCATGTCCGCCGAGGAGTCTGCGAGCGAGGGAAAGCGGGCGCAGCCACAAGGACGCACATATACCCTCAACCTCATCGACACGCCCGGCCATATCGATTTTTCCTACGAAGTTTCGCGCTCGCTCAAAGCCGTCGAGGGTTCGATTCTCCTCGTCGATGCCACCCAAGGCGTGCAGGCGCAAACGCTGACGACGTTGACCATGGCTCGCGAAGCCGGACTGATCATCATTCCGGTTGTCTCCAAGATCGATTCGCCCTTGGCCCGGACGGATGAGGTCGTCGGTGAAGTCTGCCAGCTCCTCAGTCTGCCGGCGT
>JAGWLE010000019.1 GCA_028864955.1 Patescibacteria group bacterium
GACCTTGGAATTGAGATCATTCAAGGACGACTGAAGGGCCGAGATGTTGGGCACGCCTGTGGCGCTCTGCAAACGCAACGTCAGTTTGGTGCTGATCTGCTCCATCATGCCGACGATGGTCACGATCCTGTCCGAAGCGGCCAGAATGTTAAGTTGCGGAATAGCCAGAGCATAAATGCGATAATCCTTGGTTATGGACTGGACATCCGACTTCATGGTACTCGAGGCGTTATCGGAATCAATGTTCGTCTTGAGCGTATTCATGTCAGTGATCAGGCCCTGAATGGTGGAAACGATCGAGTTTTTCTGAGTGTCAGAGACGTTCTTGAGGCCTTGGATGCGGCTGATGAGCTTGTTGAGGCTGTCAATACGCGTCGTGACTTCTTGATCGCCGCGAGCGCCCAAGGCTTGGAGGCGCTGGGCCGGGGTCAGACGGCCGGACTTGGCCGTGGTCGAGGTCGTCGGAGCGGCCGCGCCGGACGTGGCCGCCGCCGACGTCTGGGCGAATGCCGGCACAGCCATGAGCGATATGGCGCCGAGGGTCAGGATCGTTCTACGAATAGGTGATGTGATATTCATGATGAGTAAAAGATATCGCGTGTAATTATTGCTGAACCGGAACATTCGAACTGTTGGACAAGCCGGAATCGATGTTGGTCGTATCGGTATTAAGGGCATTCATTTGACTGTCGACGGCCGCGGCATCGGTCTGGAGCGAAGCATTGCTGGTATTGGAAGCCGATGACAGACCTGTGCCGCTGGTATTCGGACCCTGCGAAACCGGTGAAGCGCTCGGCGCGGATGATTGCGGAGCAGTTGAAGCCGCTGGCACCGTCGTCGGCGCAGACGAATGGGAATTGCTGTACCACAGCCAGCCGATGAGGATGATGATAATGAGGATGACAATTGTTATTCCTGTTTTTGCGGAATTAGACATGGGTTCTAGGTGAACATTAAAAATAAATAAACCGTGTCGAATCGCGGTTAACGTAACGCAACTGATTATAGCACATACCCGGAATATCGTGCATAGACAGTCTGCAAGATCCGGAAATGTTGACAATGTTTGACAAATACAGTTTCGTCATTAGGATATGGCGAGAAATGCTGCCGCATGACGCGGCCAAAAACCAATACTGAAGATCCATACCGAAAGGACAATACTCATATGATCGAACGCTACTCTGACCCTGAACTGACCGAGATCTGGTCTGATCGTGAGAAGTGGAATCGCTGTGAAAGAGTTGAACGGGCTGTGATCGTGGCACGGGCAAGGCTCGGACGCATTCCCGAGGATATTCCCCGCAGGATCGATGAGTGCTGGAGCGCCCAGCCGATCTCGCCCGAACGAATCGCGCAGATAGAATCCCAGACACATCAGGATCTCATCGCTTTCCTCAAGGAACGCAAGGAGGCCTTGAATGACGAGCATTTGGCGCGCTACGTGCATGACCAGGAGATGACTTCGTACGATACGCAGGAGCCGGCATTCAATGAGGCGCTCAAGCTGTCGTGCAGCCTGATCGTCACGTACATCGGCGGCCTGCTCGGGACCATGGAGGCCTTCATCAAGGATCACCGCTTTGTACCGCTGCTCGAACCTTCTCATGGCCAAGGAGCTGAGGTGCAATCTCTGTCCCGCCTCTGCTTCACCTGGTATCAGGATCTGCGCGGGGCGCTGGCATCTCTCGAAAATGCCATGGGAGTTCTTCGCTACTCGAAGCTTTCCGGCATGATCGGCAGCAACAGCGGCATGGATCCGGAACTGGAAGAGACGGCTCTCGGCCTGCTCGGGCTCAAACCGCTCTACGGGTCGACACAGATCGTCTCGCGCGTGCATTACACGCAGATTTCCGACGGTTTGGCGAACGTGGTTTCGGCTATCGAAAAGGCCAGTTACGACATCTGGCTGGGCGCGCAGAGCTGTTCACGGACATGGCGCGAGCCTTTTGGCAAGAGCCAAAAGAGCTCATCGGCGAACCCGGCCAAGATGAACCCGATCCTCTGCGAACAGAATAAGGGACTGGGAACATTGGTCCGAGGCAACGCTGCCACCCTGAAAAACCTCATCGTCACCGCCCGCGCCCGTGACATCTCGCAATCATCTGCCGAGCGCGTGCTCTGGCCGGATACATTCCACGCCACGGCGCGGTGCATCGGGAATCTGCGCAAGGTCATCGGCGGGCTGGTGATTTTCCCCGACAATATGCTGACGCAGATAATCCAGTCCAAGGGCACGTACGCCGCCAGCCGGGCCAAGACAGCCTTGCTCACGATGGGAGAAACCTACGGATTCACCGCCGATGATGCCTACAACATCGTCCAGCTGGCGTCGGCGATCGCCTTTCTGCCTGATGCCTGGGCTAAAAATCTCCGTTCCGTTCTGCCGGCCTCACTCGATGAAGCCGAGACCATGTTCGAATTGGTCAGAGGCCTGGAGGCGCGCATCATATCTGTTTCGCCGTCGATCGAGGACATCATCGCCCGAGCCATGCTCAGCCGGACCGACATGCTCGAGTACACGGCCGAACAAGTACTGCGCTGGCGCGATATCTTGCAACAGATTTTCGCCAGCGAAGCCAACCGCCTGGCCTGGCGGAACGTCTTCAGGCTTTCCAACATAATGAAGAACGAGACAGCCCAGTTCGAAGCCGTCCTCGGCCAAAAGTTCTTTGGGGAGTGATCCGATCTGATCCACACGACCGCTGGAGAAAATTCTCCGGCGGTTTTTTATTCACACTTTTTCCCCTGTCCACTGTTCCGGGCCAGTTTGCCCGCGGGGACGGCAGTGATAGAATGAACGCAATATCGCGCAGAGATCCCGAAGGCAATCGAGCGATTCCATTCACGTGAATCAAAATACTTCTCCCTATTTCAAGACAAAAGACCTGAAGATCCCGCCGAATTCCATCGAAGCGGAAAAGGCGCTCCTGGGTTCGATCATGATCCGCGGCGAAGTCATGCATGACATCGTCGACATCGTGAACCGCGAATCATTCTACTCAAGCCAGCATCGCATGATCTGGGATGCCATTTTGGAACTTCATACGAAAAATTCCCCTATCGATGTCCTGACCGTCTCCGCCCGTCTCAAGGAGAAGGACGAACTGGAACAAGTCGGCGGCATGGCCATACTCACCGAACTGATCAATATCGTGCCTTCATCCACCAACGCCGGCCATTACGCCGAGATCGTGGAAAAGAAGCATGTCATGCGCGAACTTCTGCGGGCCGCCGAACACATCACCAATCTCGGTTACGAGGAGGAGGCCGAACTTCATGATATTCTTGAAAAGGCGGAGAAGTCGCTGTATGCCGTCACAAACAAGACCGGCTCGCATAAATTCGTGGCTTTGAAGGATACGCTCAGCGAAGCCTGGGAACGTATCGAGCACCTCCACAGCACCAAGGATCAGATACGCGGCGTGCCGACCGGATTCGCGGATATCGACAACAAGCTGGCCGGTTTCCAAAAATCAGACCTCATCATCCTGGCTGCTCGACCCTCGATGGGAAAAACCTCATTGGCGCTCGATATCGCCCGCAATGCCGCCGTCGACCACAAGGTTCCCGTGGCCATATTTTCGCTGGAAATGAGCTCGCAGCAGCTCGTCGACCGCATGCTCGCGGCCGAATCACGCGTCGACGCCTGGAAGCTGCGCACCGGTCATTTTGATAAGCTCTCGGCGCACGATGATTTCAAGGCCATCAGTGACGCCATGGGACGGCTGTCGGAGGCACCGATCTACATTGACGATCAGCCAGGCAACAACATCCTCAAGATGCGTGCCGTGGCGCGTCGCCTGAAGAACGAAAAAGGCCTCGGCTTGGTGGTTGTCGACTATCTGCAACTCATGGTGCCGACAGCCGCCGGACGGTATAACGACAACCTGGTTCAGCAGGTCACCGAAATTTCCCGTTCCCTGAAGAATCTGGCGCGGGAACTCGAAGTTCCCGTCTTGGCGCTCTCACAACTTTCTCGCGCCGTCGAACAGCGTGGCGGCAAACCTCGCCTTTCGGATCTGCGCGATTCCGGTTCCATTGAACAGGATGCCGACGTCGTCATGTTTATCCATCGAGAATCGGACCAGGATCAAGGCGGCCGCAAGGAGGAGGCTGAGATCCTGATCGAGAAGCATCGCAACGGCCCGACCGGCATGGTCAAGCTCTCATTCGATTCAAAGAAGACAACGTTCCTCTCTATGGATAAGGCCGATTTCGGCGGGTTTGAAAAGGTGGGCTGATGACTTGCCGGAGATTTACGATTTGGGATTTATGATTTAAGATTGGCTCATGGATAGCTTGCGCCGCCTTGAAGAAATATTCGCTCACTTCCCCGGCATCGGGCCGCGTCAAGCCAGGCGCTTTGTCTATTATCTTCTCAATAAATCGCCAGCATCGCTCAAAGAATTCACCGACTTAGTCCAGGAAGTTAAAAAAGGCACTTCTGAATGCGACATGTGCCGCAGAATTTTCATTCATGCAAAAAAGCCATCCAATGTATGCTCCATCTGTGCCGATCCAAATCGCGATCATGCCACGCTCATGGTCGTCGCTCGGGACAGCGACTATGAATCAATAGAAAAATCCGGTGCGTATCGTGGTCTTTACTTCATTCTCGGCGGCACGGTGCCTATTCTCGATAAGGAGCCGGAAAAGAGGATCAGATTGGAGAAACTGCTCAGGCGCGTATCAGGTTCGCCGGCGATCAGAGAAATCATCTTGTCCTTGAATACCACGCCGGACGGCGAAAATACGGAGCACGTGGTCTCCGTGGCGCTCCGGGCGTTGCCTCTCAATTCCAACTGCAAGATTTCCATTCTGGGCCGCGGCCTTTCCACCGGCGCCGAACTTGAATACGTCGACGGCGAGACTATTAAGAATGCGTTGCAGAATAGGCATTGAGAGTAAGCTTACTCTCAATGCCTTATCCGTGCCTTACTTCAGCGAATCGATCTTGACCTTCATGAACGGCTGGCGATGACCATTGCGGGTCCAGCCGGAGCGGCTCTTTTGCTTGTAGTGAACCACTAAAATCTTTGGCGCGCGGCCGATCTCGGTGATCGTGCCCTTCACGGCCGCCTTGGCGATATACGGCGTGCCGATCGTCGTATTCGTGCCGTCATCAACCAGGAGAACCTTATCAAATGTCACGGAATCGCCCGTTTTGTGCTCGCCCGAAAGCTTCTCGATGGTGATCGTGTCACCCTTCGAGACGCTATACTGCTTGCCACCGGTCTGTATAACGGCGAATTCCATAGGTCGAAACATTATACATGGATTTCAGTTTTCCGCAATATCGGGCCTCTCCAGCACGGGCGCTTCCAATCCGGGCGAATCGCCGGTTATGCGCAACACGTCCTTGTCGACCTTTTTGAGCTCTTTACCCGAATTGTGGTAGTGATTTATAACCGTTGAAAGCGACACGCCCAGTTTGCCGTGATATTCCTCGTATTTCTTGAGATGCGTGCCCAATTCCGAGACGCGCTTGATGATATCCTTGGCCGTCTCCTCTATTTGCAAAGCCTTCAGTCCCTGAAGCACTGTCTGCAGATACGCCAGGAATGACGTCGGCGAGACAATGATCACTTTGTATCTGCTGGCCGCCCGCTGAATGAGATTATCGGTTTCGTCGGCGCCGGCACCGATCCGATTGACCAGCAGATCGTAATAAATGGCCTCATGGGGAATGAACATGAAGGCGAATTCCATGGTACCTTCCGACGGCCGGATGTACTTGGCGGTCTCGATGATGCGATTCTTGAGATCGCCGACGAACGCCTTCTCCAATTTTTCCCGTTCGGCCGGATTGGCTTCCTCGGCCAGCTTGTTGTAATTCTCGAGCGAGAACTTGGAATCGACGGGAATGATCTTGTCTTTGACGAATATGGCGGCATCCACGATCACCTTGCCGCCCTTCTCATCGGGCGCACGAAATTCATACTGCATCTGGTACTGGCCGGGCGCCAGGACATTCTTGAGCAAGGTTTCCAGGTAGTACTCGCCCAGAATGCCGCGATGTTTGGGATTTTTCAGGATATCCTGCAGATTTTGCAGCTGATCGGCGAATGATACGACCTGCTTGTTCGTTTCATCGAGCTTGACAAGCCCCTCCGTGACCTCGCGGATCAGGCGCGATGATTCCGACAATTGCGACCGCATCGAGTCCTGCACCGAACGCGAAGATTCGCTGATCTTGCGATCGACGGTGTGCGTCAAGTCGCCGACTTTACGGTCGACGGTGCGCGAAAGCTCATTCATTTGCTCCAGGATCAGATTCAAGCCGCCGGCATCTTCGGGCTTGACAGATTCACGGCGGCGAACAAAAGCCATGACCAGAATGGCATTCGCGACGATGGCGACAAGGACGAGGACGATGAGGACAGTTTCCATATCTTCAGTCAGTTATGACAATGATGAGTGACATAGACGTGTCGATATCTTATAATGGCGGTACTATACACGCAAGAGATACCATGCAAATGCTTCACCAAACCATCAAAACTGAAATCACGGCGGCCCTGCGCGCCAAGGATGCGATCCGACTGGACACCTTGCGCGGCTTGAATGCCATGTTCCAGAATCAGATGATCGCCGACAAGCTGTCGGCCGAATTCCTGCCCGACGACAAGGCTCTAGCCCTGGTGAAGCGGGCGGTGAAGCAGCGCAAGGACTCGATCGAACAATTTGAGAAAGGCGGACGCACGGATCTGGCAGACAAAGAAAGGGCTGAATTGAATATTTTGGAAGCCTACCTGCCGCAGATGATGTCTCGAGCAGAGATCCGGGCTATCGTGGCCCCAAAGATCGCGGCGGCAAAATCTGCTGGCGCATTCGATGCCAAGTCCGCGGGAAAATTCACCGGTCTGATCATGAAGGAACTTGCCGGAAAAGCCGACGGCGCCGAGGTCAAAGCTGTGGTTGACGAACTAAGCAAATAGGTGTATAATTCATTAAACCTGTACAATCACCAACAAAAGGATTGAAAAATGGATTCCACCAAATCCAAGTTTGATCATTCGCGGTTCGAGGCGATGAGGCGACTGGCTGATGACGTCGCCGCTGGCAAGGCGACGGCCGAGGAAGTCACCTGGCACACCGATCAACGCCGGCACCGTCGGCCGTCGGGCCTGGATTCCCTGCCACCGCTCACGACGGACCAGCGAACTGACTGGTTCGCGCAATGGGAAAACCGCGACTAAGCCAAGCAATCTCACGCGCCTCCGAGCTCGCTCAAATGCCCCGACAGACTCTCTGTCCGGGGCATTTACACTTCTCGTAGCCAGGCCTCAAGCTTTCGCCAACGGATCCAACTCGACGATGAATGTCGAACCCTTGCCCTCGCCGGGCGACTCGACGCGGATGGTGCCGTGGTGCGCCTCTACCATCTGTTTGGCTACGTAGAGGCCCAGACCCGTGCCTCTGATATTGACTTTGTTCGCGTTCTCGGCGCGCGAGAATTTCTGGAAAAGTCGCGGCACAACCTCGGGGGCGATGCCGACTCCGGTATCTTTGACGGCAAATATATATTTATGCCGCGCCCTGTCGTATGAAAGCCTGGCCGCAATGGTGCCCGACGGCGTGTACTTGATTGAATTGTCGATCAGATTTTCGATCACCTGCTTTAGCTTGTCGCGATCAGCCGTGATACGCCAATCAAGCGTCGAATTTTCCGGCGCCTCCACGCGGAAGCTGAATTTGGCCGCGGCCTTGTCGATGTTCGGACCCAATTCGGCGACTACGTCGCTCACCAGCTCGCGGAAATCGACGCTGTCGAACGCATACTTCATCGTGCCCAATTCGATGCGCGTGATGTTCAGGTAGTCGTTAACGATGTTCACCAAGGTGTTTGTCGAATCGAATATCCGCTGTATGCCCTGTTTTGCCTCCGCTGAGAGCGGTCCCAGATCTCCTTCAAGAAGCAACGAGCCGTATCCTTTCATGGCCGTCAGCGGCGCCCTCAATTGATGCGTGGCGAACGACACGAACTCCGACTTCTGCCTGTCCAACTCCGTCAGCCGATCATTCGCTTTTTGGAGATCTGTGGCCAACACCTCGATCCGTTCTCTTTGCCGTATTTCGTTATACATACTCCGGATGATCAAAATCCCAAAAACAACAACAGCAACAAGCGAAATTAGATTTATGACAATATCTTGTTGGGTAGCTGATAGAACCAACCTTATGGTAAGAAATATCCAAATTGCCAATACAAAAAGCTCAATCGCAACAGCGCGCACATTAAAAAGTTTATACTTTATTATCCCTCTAGCTATAATAAGCGGTAAACATGCGAAAAGTATAAAAAGATATGGTGGGACCGGAATATTGAACGATAGCAAAAAAGAACTTCCCCCACCAATCATACCAACCAATGATCCAACAAATACATTTTTTATCTGAACAGATCTAATGCCTCTAGATTTCTGATTATGTACAAGAAGGAGAGTCAAACCGCATAATGCCAACAAAACAAAATAGACACTAAATAAATAATAGCCCCACCCAGCATCAACATAATAGTTAAAAACAAATTTTGGAGTCATACCTCGAACAAATCCAGGACTTATATTCAAGATAAGCAATATGGTAGTTAACATAAATGAAAATCTAATCCAATATAAAGATTTGATTTCGAGAAAAACAATAACAAATCTAAACCAAAAAAACATGACCAAAATTGCCGATGTATCCATATACACTCTCAATGTTAGACTTTCAGATTCAGATGATGAATTAATCACTAAAAAGAAAAATAGGCTCCAAAGTGATGCAAATATGCAAGACCAAAGCCAAGCTTTGTCAACTTTATTAGTTTTATCTCCAGTGTATACGAGCGCTCCAATGGCCATCACTGTAAAAGCAACAAGTAATGGAACAACATTAAAATAAATTGTAGCAATACTTGTCATTTTCGCGTATTAATAAAAGGCAACATGGAATATGTCTTCGACCTGTAAGCATCATACTCGCTGCCGAACTTTTTTTTTGAAGTTTCTTCTTCGAATCGTGCACGTACAATATACGATGGAATATTAACGGCTATAATAAAAATTATCGTGTACAAAGCGTTGAACACTAAAGAGAATCCTAGAAGATCGAGGATGTAACTGACATATATCGGATGACGAACAATTCGGTACGGACCGTGATGTACTAAATGGTTTTCAGATATAATCTTTGATGGACCGACAGCATGGATGGCCCACTGATCTCCGAGTGATTTAATACTCCAACGGCGAAGAATAGCTGAAACAATTATTAAGACAGAACCACAAATGAAAAAATAAATATTTATTTCCTTACTAATAAAATAGTATTCTAAGATAGCTATAGCACAAGATACAAAATATAGCACGGATGTTAGGATCAATGTCCAATCTCCATGATATGCCGATCTATCACGTTCATTGGATGTAAAAAAGCTTTCCAAAATCTTCACAACACCAATAGTAACAGCAATAAATGATAGAGATTGCCCATATGGTGCTGGAAAATAGACGTTTAGAAAAAATAGCAATGCTAGAGAAATAAAGACTATAACGCTTAGTACAAACTTGATCATATTTCTTCAAGACTAACGGGATTAATCTCAGTAACCGACGGGTAATACAAGCTCATTAACGAATGATTATCAATAGCTAATTCAGATAGCACTTTTGTCAATTTATTTTGAGCGAAGGCTAACGATGAACTTTTTCCTACTACTTCAATTCCATAAATATCCATCATAATTTTATATGTTTTTTTGTCGCTCTTCTCAAAAAAAGTAAAATATGATTGAGAAATATTCCTTCCAGAAGAATAATTAATTTTGGGTTTAAAGTTCATTTCCAAAATCATTTCGTTTCCAGATTTAACAATGACACTTACAGTCTCATTCATTTTATTCGTCTCAATACTGATGATCTCTGGATTATGTGGGTAACCAGTCAAAACATTTCCATGATCAATCGCAATCCTTGTGCTTTGCATAATGTCAACTACATATACACCGAAATTTTTATAAAATTTGTTTAACAAAAGTGGTACAAAAGGTAAATTAATAATTGGTTTATAAAGCACAGGAATAGAATAAACAAGCTCCTTGTATGGACCGACTGGACTGTCAATAAAATCAAATACTGTAATAGTGAGAATTGCTTTATTTAATCCAAATCTTGCTGGAAAAATATTTTTTGAATTAATCAATGTTCTGGCCTTTCTATAATCAATTGGAAAAAAGGAGGTTAATCCTGTACCCGAATAGATTGACGGTATATCGATAATTTTATCTTCGACTGTGATTTGTCCACGTGTGGGATATTTATTCCTATAATTTACAATTTTAGGTATCATATTATTCTATATTTAAAACGCATCAATTGTTAACACTAAAATTTAAGTTCATCTTTAAGCTTCTTAATCTCAGTAACTAAAGAATCTATTTGCTCGTATGTATGAACAGAAGATACTGTTGTCCTTAGCCTTGCTTGCGCCTTTGGGACAGCTGGCCACATAGCTGCAGGAATAAAAAAACCTCGTTCTAATAATTTAGTGCTAGCCGCAATTGCTTTCCGCTCCTCACCTATTAATATTGGTATAATCTGTGTTTTCGAATTAAGATAGTTAATACCGATATCACCTAATTTAGATTTGAGATACTCCGCATTACGTAGGACGGCCTCACGTCTCCAAGGTTCCTGCAAAACAATTTGAATCGAACAGATTAGACCACATACAATAGGTGGTGCAATCGGAGCAGTAAAAATAAATGAATCAGCCGCAATTTTTACATAATCAATTAATCCCTCCGAGCCCGCTACGAAGCCACCAACACCACCAAAACATTTCGTGAATGTGCCCATCATTAC
>JAGWLE010000020.1 GCA_028864955.1 Patescibacteria group bacterium
AACAATGCTAAGACGAAAAAACCAAGAGGTGAATTTACTGTCCTTACAATATTTATCCACCAACTATGATTTTCCTGGCTCATTATATGAAATTTAATAACGCCATGATTACCCTCTCCGGTCTGGGTGCATGTGTTGGCTGCGGGACTTGGAGTCGAACCAAGATACTGGGATTCAAAGTCCCATGTCCTACCATTAGACGATCCCGCAATGGTGCGATTATTTAACCACAAATCTTGATGATAGCCAATTCGAGCGGCAGCTGTTCGATATGGGCGCGCGGGATATCGCCTGCTGCTTCAAGGATGGCCGACAGCATCGGCGAGGTGAGCGCTTTGATATCCGCCTGCTTTTGGATGAAATCCCAATCATCCGGCGATACCCGCTGCTTGACCGCGTCCTTGGAGGCGACGGAGTATTGCGTCAGGAGAATGAACCGCATCTTTTCCAGGATGAGGCTGGCGAACGTACTCATGGAGATGCCTGATTTTTCCGCTTCGGTCACCGCCGCCAAGGCGGCATCGGCATTTTTGGCGATATAGTTTTCAATGAAAGCATTCACCAGGCCCGCACGCGGCGCGCCGGTTATGGATTCAACTTCCTGCCGGGTCAGTTTCTTGTTGGATGAAGCCCCTATGACCTTTTCCAGCATGCCGAGAGCGTCGCGAAAAGAGCCGTCGCCGAGCAAGGCGATGAGATCGGCGGCGCCGGCATCAAGGTCGCGGCCTTCCTTCTTGCCGATCCGGACGATCTCCCGGCGGATAGTTTCGCGTCCCGGTTTTTTGAAGGAAAATGTCTGACAGCGCGAAATGATAGTCTCTGGCACTTTGTCCAGTTCCGTCGTCGCCAGGATAAAGACGACATGAGCCGGCGGTTCCTCCAAAGTCTTGAGAAGCGCGTTCCAAGCGTCCTTCGAGAGCATGTGCACCTCGTCGATGATATAGACCTTGAAAGACGAACGAAATGGCAAGACTGCGACATGTTCGCGCAATTCGCGGATATCATCAATGCCCCGATTTGAAGCCGCGTCTATTTCATATATATCCTCATCGACCGACCCCAGAGATTTCGCCAGGATACGGGCAACGCTCGTTTTCCCGATGCCTCGAGAACCCGAGAATAGATACGCGTGCGAGTGGTGACCATGCGCCAGCGCCTCTCTGAGCGCATTGACGATGTGGTCTTGGCCGACAACCTCATTCCAGGTGGCCGGACGATACGTGCGATAGAGGACAGGCATGTATGAAGTGTAAAGTTAAACGTCGCAAGTGGCAAGCTCGCCGGCCACGATTCTTTCGACTTCGGCGTAATTTTCACAGGCCATCAGCCTCATCCGCAGCTCTTTGGCTCCATCCCAGCCGGAAACATAGGCCTTGAAATGCTTCTTCATGACATCAAAGCTCTTGACCCTCTTGGAGCGCATGACGGTGCCATTTCTTCCTCGCGGACAAAATTCCCTCTCAAACGATCTGGCATGTTCGAGCAGAATCCCGAGGCGGGCGGCCGGCTTCATCTCCGGCGCGGCCGGCAGAAGACCCGATCGATAAGCGGATTTGCGGGCAAAGAACCATGGCTTGCCGAAGATTCCGCGGCCGATCATCACGCCGTCGCAACCGTATCGCCGGCAATAGTCGCGCGCTTGGGCAAGCGATCCAACATCGCCGTTGCCGATGATCAGCGTCCGCTGGCCGACCGGCAGCGCCGCTTGGATCCGATCTCGCATGTCCACGATCTTCGGCATCACTTCCCAATGCGCCGGCACCAGCGACATTTCCTTGCGCGTGCGCAGATGGATCGTCAGCGCAGGCAGGCATTGTTCCAAGAGCAGGCCTATCCATGACAGATCGATCGAGTTGTAGCCCAGCCGCGTCTTGATGGAGACAGGCAGGCTCCGCTGTCCGGTCCTGGCTGATCGTACTCCCGCGCGCGCGGCGTCCAGAACCGCGATTGCCGATCTCGGCGACTTGATCATAGCCGCGCCGCCGCCCTGTTTTTCGACCGCGCGATCGGGACAGCCCATGTTTATATCCAAACCGTCGAATCCCAGACGCCCGACCAGGGCTGCCGCTTTTTTCATGGCTTCAGGATGGCCCGTGAATAGTTGCGCCACGATCGGCCGCTCTTTTTCTGAAAAAACAAGATCTTTGAGCAGTCTCCGGCCGCCGGGCGAGACAAGTCCGTCTGCCGAGACGAATTCGGTCCACATGACATCCGGCCGGCCATATTTTGCGAAAAGCTTTCGAAACACCGAATCCGTGACGTTGGCCATCGGAGCGATCACGAAAAACGGCCGCTTCAGAGCCTGCCAGAAATTTGCCTTGGAAGCGCTGATTCTCGGGCGCCTGCTCGCAGTAGTCATTTTTGAAGTTTACTCAAAAGCGTGAATTCATCAAGGTCGCGCGCACTGCTGCCGAGTACGACCACCGCGTAGACGTCGCCGGCCGCGCCGGCCCTGAATAATGATGCCGCCGTCAAGTCTGCCTCCGGCGTATAGCCGTTCTTGCCGCCGAGGTAATCAGACCACGAGAGGAAATGTGTCGGATTTACCCAGGCATGGCCGCGAACCGTTTTTGATTTGAGCTGGGTGATGGAGATGAGATCCGGATCGTTCTTGCGTATCCAGTCAAGAATGATAGCCATGTCATTGGCGGTCGAAACATTCTGCGGCGACAGGCCGGACGGGTCGGCAAAATACGTGCGGTAGGCACCGATAGACTGCGCAAAATCATTCATAGCGGCGATGAAAGCCGGTCGGCCGTACCACGCGGCATACGCTTCGGCAGCCTCATTGGAGGAGACCATGAGCAACGGATATATGAGGTCCCCGGCCGAGATGGTCTCGTCAACCATGAATCCGGCCGTGTTGCCGTACGAAGAGATGATCGAGGGCGACATGGTGATGTGCGCCGCCGAAGGAATCAGGCGGCGGGCCATGACGGCCGTCACCAGTTTTGAGAGCGAGGCGATCGGCAAGAGACGGTCGGGATCGCGTGACATGATCGGCACGGCCGGATCGGAGAGATCTCTGACGATATAGGCGGCCGCCGTGACGCGGCCGGCCTTGTCTATCGGCAATAACGGCGGCACGAACCCTGATTGGTCTTCTTCCTGGCTGGCGCTCCAACGCACCGTCCGAGCTATGCCCGAGATCGACGTGCCGTCCGTCGGATACGGCATGATGGCGTCAGCCACGGAACTGAGAGAGATCTTGGATGCTCCCAAGCCGGGAATGGCTGGCGCCAGCCGCACGAGGGAGATCGCGCCATAGACCAGGCCGATGCCAGCGGCCACAGCCGTCAAGCCGCCAAAAACCAGTGTCAGGAACTGCCTCATGGCTTGAGTCTACACTACTGTGCCAACCGGTAAAAGACGTTTGCGCCATAACGCAGGTCTATATAGTCGTAGTCAAGAGGTTTACCATCGGTGCGCGCGGTTTCAGACATCTGTTTCCAGAATGACACCAGATTGATCAATTGCGCATCAAATGATTGGTTGTGATCAAAATAAATGACAGCCGTCGTGCTGGCCGTGGTCGGATTTTGCACATAGAGTTCGTATTCGCCGCCGTCCTTCACCAGAATTCCATCGACATTGAAGCCAGAGCCGTTGAGACCGCTGTAAAATTTCTGCAGCTTATCGAATTCTTCCGTTGATGTGGCATACGCGCCGATGATAGCCGTGTCCGACAGGCCGCCGAGCGACGGCACATAATAGCGGGGATAAACGCCGTCCGATATGGCCGGTGCCGCCTCATACACGCGGCCAGTGCCGTCGGCAAAATAACAGCCGCCGGGGGTGCTGTTGCTGAAATCGGGCAAATCCGTGCAGATCAGCGCCGCCGGCGCCTTTTCCGTGACCGTCAGCATCAGGCCATTAAAGCCGTCGCGCGACACACTGACGGATGCCAATTGCGGCGAGACGCCCATGACAGCGGCCGCTATGGCCTTTGACGGAAAAATGAAGGAGCTCGATTTGGCGAACAAGCCAAGATAGGAACCGTCCATGGCGCCGTATGCCGCCTGTTCAAGCTCTGGTGCGATATTGTTCTCACCGCCCTTGATATAAACTTCGTTGATGGAAAGCGACGGCAACGTCGTCAATCGCGAGAGCGCGATTATCCAGGCGACAGCCCCAAGAACGATGATGGCGCCGGATACGGCAGTCCTGGTCTTCTTGCGACTCTGAAACTTTCTCGATTGATGGGACGATAGGCGTGATCGCGAACGCATGACTTATTTTACCTCGTAATCGCCTCGCCGCCAAAATATGGCCGGAGCACTTCGGGTATTTTGACGGACCCGTCAGCCTGCTGGTAGTTCTCGATGATAGCGATAAGCGTGCGGCCAAAAGCCACGGCCGTGGCATCGTTCATGTGCACCGGTTCGATCTTACCATCGCCCCTTTTGACGCGAGTATTCAGCCGGCGCGACTGGAAACTGGCCGTCAGATCGGCGCTATGCGTCTCGCGGTAGCGGTTTTGTCCCGGCATCCAGGTTTCGATGTCTATCTGCCGATTATCGGGAAAGCCCATGTCGCCCGTACAGACAATCACGACTTGATATGGCAATTTGAGCATCTGCAGAATGTGTTCTTGAATGGCCACCAAAAAATCCTGTTCCTGCACTGACTGTTCCGGCAAAACGAATGATTCCATCTCCAGCTTATCGAACTGATGCTGACGCAAGATGCCCTTCGTATCCTTGCCATGAGAGCCGGCTTCTCGTCTGAAAGCTGTCGAATAGCCCGCGTAGCGCACGGGTAATTGATCTTCGGTAAAGACGGTATCCATATGCATCGGGCCAAGCGTATGCTCGGCACTGCCGACGAGCATCAGATCATCGTGCGGAAACATATAATGTTCCTCCGGCGTAAGAAAACGCGCCATGCGATTTTGCACGGCCGGTTTGACGAAGACTGGCGGCAAGATGGGCACGAAGGGCTTGATCTTGACGCTGGCGCCGGCATTCGTGGCGATAGACCCGAGAATTTCGACATCGGTGAGAACCTTCAGGCAATATTGAAGCAAGGCGAACTGCAAGAGAACCAGATCTCCCTTGAGATAGGCGAAACGCGAACCGCTCACCGTGGCGGCCGTCGCCGTATCAAGAATGCCCAGGGTTTCCGCCAGCTCATGATGTTCCTTTGGCTTGAATGAAAATTTCGGCGGATCGCCCCATTGCCTCAAAACCTTATTCTTGGATTCATCCTCGCCAATCGGCGTATCGACGGAAGGTATATTTGGCACCTGCAGCATGTATGAAATATATTCCTTTTCGGCGGCGGCCAGATCGGCCTCCAGGGTTTCCGCCTGTTTCTTGAGTTCCGCGCCCTTTGCCGCGTCGCGCAGGCGTGCCGCCTCATTGCGCGCGCGATTCAATTCGTCGACCTGTTGGGACAAGGCCTTCTTGCGGTCATGAACGGCGATCAGCTGATCGATGTCGAGGCTGCGGTGCTTATTCTTGACGGCCGCGGCCACCACATCTCTGTTCTCACGGATAAATTTGATGTCTAGCATGGCGCTAAATATTAGCAGGATCAGTCTAGCATGATTTGCCGGAAAATCTAATAGGATTTTAACTGGATTTTAACTGAATCGTGCTATAATCAGCGACTTTTACCATTTACGTTTCATACCTATGACAACACCTGCCTGCTCAACTGACATCCGGCTTGTCCACAAAAATGCCTATCCGACGACGCTGGCCAATATGCCGTCGCCGCCGGCACGTCTCTATATTCGCGGCGAACTGAAGCAGGCGGACAATCAACGATATCTCTGCGTTGTCGGCTCGCGTCACAATACCTCGTATGGCCAGACGCTTGTGCGGGAATTGCTGGCAGGCCTTGCCGGCTACCCGATTTCCATCGTCTCCGGCCTGGCGTTCGGCATCGACAGTATGTCCCACACCGTCGCCCTTGAATATGGCATGCATTGCGTGGCCTTTCCCGGTTCAACATTGGAATGGAACATGATATATCCGCGCGAGCACGAGAGCCTGGCGCGCCAGATTGTCGTCGGCGGCGGCGCGCTCATATCTGAATGGCCTTCGGGCTACCCGACGGGCGATTGGGCATTTCCGGCCCGCAACAGGTTGATGGCCGGCATTTCGCACGCCACGCTGGTGATCGAAGCCGCCAAAGGTTCCGGCTCGCTGCTCACCGCCAAGCATGCCGAGGACTTCTCACGCGACGTCCTGGCCGTGCCCGGTCCCGTGGACGCACCAAATTCCTACGGACCCCACATGCTCATCCGTGCCGGCGCGGCATTGATCCGCCATTCGACCGACATACTCGAGGCTCTGGAATTCGCCGTAGTCCGCCGGCCGTCCGGTTCAGATGCCCCAGCGGTCAAATTCGATCCCTCATGCCTGCCGGCACAGATCCGCCGAGACAAGCTGGCGCAAAAGATTCTCGGATACCTGTACTACGAAGACATGACCGTTAAGGTCCTCCAGGAAAAATGCCTTGTCGATACGCCGCAGCTCAATATCTGCCTGGCAAACTTGGAACTTGAGCGTCTGATTCGCATCCAGAGTGGACGTATTTCGCTGCGCCGATCCAAATCCTGAAGCAGATGAAACCCGTCCAATATGAATCGCCGCATTCCCGACCTTTGCGCGATAGCCGATCATCGTGTAATACTACTGCACATAATTTATGAAACTGCTCATTGTCGAGTCGCCGTCGAAAGCCAAGACCATATCGAAATACTTAGGCAATGGTTACACTGTGCGCGCTTCGATCGGCCATATTCGTGACTTGCCAAAGTCAAACAAAAAAGCCGTCGACATCGAGGGCGGCTTCGTGCCGCACTATGAGGTTGTCGCCAAGAAACAGCCGGTGATCGATGAGATCGCCGAACTGGCCGGCCGCGCCGAGGAAGTCATCCTGGCCACCGACCCCGACCGCGAAGGCGAGGCCATAGCCTGGCATATCGCCGAAGTCCTCAAGGATCGCCTAGGCGCCGGCGTACGGCGAAAACTCAAGCGCGCCAGCTACCACGAGATCACCAAGGACGCGGTACTCGAAGCCCTGGCGCATCCGCGCGCCATTGACCAACACTTGCGCGAAGCGCAGGAAGCCCGCCGTGTGCTTGATCGCATCGTCGGCTATGACCTCTCCGGTCTAGTTTGGAAAAAAGTCCGGTACGGTCTTTCGGCCGGCAGAGTCCAGTCGCCGGCCCTGCGCATCATCATGGAACGAGAACGCGAGATTCGCGCCTTCAAACCTGAAACGTACTGGGTTATCGCCGGCCAATGGCAGACGACCGCACGCGACAGGCTCACCCTCTTCTGCAGTGAGGAACCGCGCAACAAAAACCGCGTCGAACGCATTATCGAGGCGGCCAAGCGCGGGACATGGCGTGTGATCAGCCTTGATGAATCAGAGCAAAAGCGTTCGCCGCGAGCTCCATTCATCACTTCGACGTTGCAGCAAGCCGCCAGCTCGCGGCTCGGCTTTTCACCTTCACGGACCATGTCGGTCGCTCAAAAACTCTATGAAGCCGGCTATATCACGTATATGCGCACCGACTCGACCAATCTCGGTAACGCCGCTCTGACCCAGATCGCCGGCCTGATAGAAAAAAAGTTTGGAGCGGATTACCTCGAAGTTAGAAAATATACCGCTAAAAGCAAAAACGCCCAGGAAGCTCATGAGGCCATCCGTCCGACGCATTTTTCCAAGGAAAGCGCCGGCCATACCGACGAACAAAAGCGGCTCTACCGTTTGATCTGGCAGCGTGCCATTGCTTCGCAGATGGCGGACGCCAAGATAGCCCGGTCGAAGATCATCGCTAACATCGATGGTCGGGCTAGCCCGGACGGCACTCAAGACGAAATAGACGGTCAGATTCCCGACTTTGAGGCGACGGGTAGCCGGGTGCTATTCGACGGCTGGATGAAGGCCGACCCGGAATCAGAGAGTGAGACCATCATCCTGCCCAAGGTCGTGGCGGGCGATCCGCTCCAGCTGCAGTCGATCGACTCAGTGGAAAAACAAACACAGCCGCCCTCACGATATACGGAAGCCGGCCTGATCAAGGAGCTCGAAAAACGCGGCATCGGCCGGCCGTCGACATATGCCTCCATTACCAAGACCATCGAGGACCGCGGCTACGTAGCCATCGAAAACAAGTCCTTGAAGCCCACTGATACCGGCGACGTCGTATCTTCATTTTTGGAGGAATACTTCCCCGCTTATATCAGCGACTCATTCACGGCCGACATGGAAGACCAGCTCGACGATATCGCCAATGGCACGCGCAAATATGTCGACACCCTGCGCCAGTTCTACGGCCCATTCCACAAGGACGTAACGTCAAAGGAAAAAATAGACAAGATCACCAACCTCGGCACCGCCGACCCAAAATTCAAGTGCCCTGTCTGTGGCTCCTCGATGGTCATCAAGCTCGGCAAGAATGGCAAATTTCTCTCCTGCTCGCGCTACCCCGACTGTGACGGTGCGCTCACGATCGATGGACTTGAATTCAAGAAAGACGAACCGATCGGCACCGACCCGACGACAGGCCTGCCGATATTTGTTTTGAACGGCCGCTATGGTCCGTACGTGCAACTTGGCATTCAGCCGCCAAAAAAGACCGCGAAGCCAAGGAGCAAGAAAACCGGCAAGAGCGTAGCGAGTTCAGCATCTCCGACCGATGTAACACCCGAGCCAAAACCTGTAAAACCGAGGATGGCCTCTATCCCCAAGTCTATGGACCCGATGAAAGTCACTGTTGCCGACGCACTCACATACTTGAGTTTGCCCAAAGTCCTCGGCACAGATCCCGCAACCGGCAAAGAGATCACGGCATCGATCGGCCGTTTCGGTCCATTTATCGTGCGCGACGGGGACTTCCGCTCAGTCAAAGCTCCTGACAATATTTACACCATCGATCTCAAGCGTGCCCTGGAGATCTTTGCGCAACCAAAGGCAAAGCGCGGTTTTCAACGCAAGAAAAAAGAATAGAGAATGGAGAATGGAAGAATATATGGATAAAAAAACGAGGCCGAGGGGCCTCGCTGTGTTCGCTGACAGACAACGAACTATGAAAGTATCGGGGCGACCATGCTGCGGCGGATCCGATCGAACTCATCACTCGTAATAGGCAGGCCGCTTTCCGCTAAAATGTCTTTGTTACATTCCCAACCGTCGGAGAGCAGCCCGTCGATGTATTCCTTCACGCCGGATGACATCTTCATGCTGACATGGATGTCGGTCTCGCTGTCGTACACGACTTTCGCCAATTGATTCTCATGCCTGGGATCAAATTCTCCCAAATCCATATAGCCCGACAGCCGTGCTCGTTCGAAGAACTCTCCCTTTGGCAGAGTAAACGACTTGATGAATGCCGGCCGATGGTCGAATTTTCTTCCGGCAGTAAAAAACGGTGTGAGTGTCACATGTACACTGATATTCATACAGAACTATTCCTTTCTTTGGAAAAAAGAATACCGCGACATAACGGGAGTGTAAATACTACTCCAGCTGTATCCGGCAGACATTACTATAGTGAAAAATTCTTGAGAGAATAGAGTTCTTCGTTGTTTTCCTTTTCAATTTCAGCCGGAGCTCGGTCGTCAACGAGTGCCGGAGATTCTGCTTGAGGTGCTTCAGATTTGGCCGGCACAACGATTGCTGGTGAATTGCTTACTTGTGAATTTAACTTTTCCAAAAGCATTCTCAGATCCTCCGGACTGAAAAAATCGATCTTAACCGTGCCGCCATCCTTGCCTTTCTCGATGCGCACGCGCGTGCCGAGTGATTCCGTAAATGACTTCTCTAGTTCGATGATCTGCGGATCGAGATATTTTTCCTTATTGCGGATCTTTTCCGTGGCCACCCGCCGGGACAGCGACTCAGCTTCGCGCACCGTCAGTTTTTTACTGATGATTTCTTTGAAAAGCACCAGCTGTTCTTCCGGCCTGTCTATGAGCATGAGGAGCGGACGCGTATGACCTTCGGAAATTTTTCCTTCCTGGAGAGCGGTGATCATCTCGTCCGGCAGGGACAAGATGCGCATCGAGTTCGATACGTACTCGCGGCTTTTGCCGACCTTTTCGGCGATCTGGGCCTGCTTCAAGCCGAATTCCTTGGCTAGACGTTCGAATGAACGCGCTCGATCGACCGGATTGAGATCCTCACGCTGCAGATTTTCAATAATAGCGATCTCGAGCTTGATCTGCGCATCCTGTTCGCCGTTGCGTATGAGGGCCGGCACTTGCGCGATGCCGGCTAGTTTGGACGCGCGCAAACGCCGTTCGCCGGAAATAAGCTCGTATTCGACGGACATGCCGCCTTTATCGTGGTACACCTCCTTTCGAGTCACCACCAGCGGCTGGAGTACGCCGTACATGCGGATGGATTCGGCCAAGGTTTTCAATGACGTCTCATCAAACTCCCGGCGGGGTTGGTAGGGATTTGGATGTATTTTGTCAACCTCGATCCAGAATATGGCATTATTTTCATACAGCGTGGACATAGGCAAATTGTATCACAAAAAGTTCCAGATATAGTCCTGACGCGTTCCGGCAGATCATTGATTTTCCCAACATCCTAACGTAGACTTCTTGGATCGCCGGGATGGCGGAACTGGTAGACGCACACGACTCAAAATCGTGCGGAGCAATCCATGGGAGTTCGATTCTCCCTCCCGGCACTGAAGTTTGCATCTATATTCAATGCCAACTGATCGGCGACAAAAACTCCTCATCATCGTCGGTCCGACAGCCTCGGGTAAATCCGACCTGGCGGTCGCTTTGGCCGAGAACTACGATGGAGAAATTATCTCCGCTGATTCCCGTCAGGTGTACAGGGGCTTGGATATCGGCACCGGCAAGATCACGTCCG
>JAGWLE010000021.1 GCA_028864955.1 Patescibacteria group bacterium
TATCTGGCGGCTATGTCGCGCGCTGACGTGCCTGATCGCGTTATGAAGATTTTGCCGAATTTCTATCTTTTTGTCGATGAATTCCAGAATTTTGCCAATGCTTCATTTGCCGACATTCTCTCCGAAGCCCGCAAATACAAGCTCAATCTGACCATAGCCCACCAGTATATAGAGCAAATGGATGAGGTCGTACGGCCAGCCGTGTTTGGCAACGTCGGCACGATGATCTCATTCCGCGTCGGCGCCACTGATGCCGAAGTGCTGGAAAAGGAGTTCGCGCCCGTATTCACCATGGAGGATCTGGTCAATCTCGGTTTCGCCCAGGTATATCTCAAATTGATGATCGACGGCCTGTCATCCTCACCGTTCTCGGCCACCACGCTGCCGCCGATCGTCCATCCCGACACTTCGTATGTCAAGGATATCGTCGGTTCATCACGCGAGCAATTCGCTCGGCCGCGGGCCAGAGTGGAAGAAGAAATCGTCAAATTCCATGAAGCGGTGATCCGTCCGGTGCGTCAGGCGGCGCCTGTCATGCCGACATCGCCGACATCGCCAACATCGTTGACACCGCCAACATCGCCAACATCGTTGACACCGCCGAAAACCGGCGGACATGCGGATATTCAGCCAAAACCTGCGCATGATGATCCGGCTCACCGTCTGCCGCCCCTGCCAAAAGCCGCCAAGCCGACGGAAACGCACAAACCCTTCTCTAACTTGAAAGACATGACGGCAAAGCCCATATCGCTGTCCAGCCTGGCGCCAAAACCGCCAGCCAGAGATTCCAAGCCGCCGGCAACATCGGAGCCTCAGCCGCGCCCTCAGCCGAAAATTGACGCAAAGATGCCGACGGAGAAAAACCTCAATGATCTGAAGAGCGCTCTCTCTGCTGTTCTTTCCAAGAATGCCCAGCCGAAACCGGCCAGCGCTGATCGTCCGCCACATGCCGGCACATCCCCGGCTATGCCGCAGCCTCCCCGATCGACCGCTCCTCTGCAGGCGCCTACCCCCGCGGCCCTGCCTGATAACAAGCCGCAGACTGCCGTCGAGGTTCCCGAGGATGTTCTATCCGATGTATTGAAAGTCGACTAAGAGTGTGGAAGTATGGAATTATGCGTCGCATCCTCATATTTTCCACGGCATACTACCCGCATCAGGTTGGCGGGGCAGAAGTGGCTATCAAGGAGATTACGGACCGGTTGCCTGCGGACCAATTTGCTTTCGATATGATCACCGCCCGACTGACGCGTCAGGCATCGCCGCATGAGCGGATCGGCGGCGTGAATGTCTATCGCATCGGTTTTGGCATGGCCATCGACAAAGTACTCGTGCCGTTCTGGGGCGCGTTCAAGGCCATGATGCTCAATGCCCGGCAGCCATACCAGGCATTTTGGCCAGTTATGGTTTCTTTTGCCGGCGGTGCGGCATACATCGTTAATATTATTCGAAACATTACCGGCAGAGCTCTCATTCCCGTCATTCTCACGCTGCAAGAAGGCGATTCTCAAAGCCATATCAAATACCGGCGAGGCGGTCTCATCGGCGCATCGTGGCATCTGGCTTTGGCGCGAACCGATCATCTGACCGTCATCAGCGATTATCTGGCGCGACAGGCCCGCGCCTACGGTTATAAAGGCGAAATCACGCTCGTGCCAAATGCGGTCGACGTCGAGCGTTTTTCGCGCGCACTGGCGCCGGCCGCCCGAAGGGAATTGAGGGCGGCGCTCGGCTTCGAAGATGGAGATACGATCATGGTCACGTCGTCCCGACTGGTTAAGAAAAACGCCGTATCGGATATCATCGAGGCGCTGACGTTTCTCGATACGTCGTACAAACTGTTGATCCTCGGCGATGGCGAGGAATACCAGCGTTTAAATGATCTGGCGGACAAGTTGAAAGTCAGAGACAGGGTCGTGTTCACAGGCTACGTACCTCACGCCGGCGCGGACGAGGCGGCGGCTGGCACGACGCCTTTGGCGCGATCAAAGCCGTCATTGCCAGCGTATTTGAGGGCTGCCGATATCTTTGTGCGTCCGTCTCTTTCCGAAGGTCTGGGCAACTCGTTCCTCGAAGCTATGGCCGCCGGCCTGCCGGTGATCGCCACGCCGGTCGGCGGCATTCCCGAGTTCCTGACTGACGGCCAAACCGGGCTTTTTTGCGAGGTCGGCAATCCGCGATCGATCGCGCAAAAAGTCGAGAAACTCATGAAGGATCCCGAATCGCGCGAATATATCATCCGACAGGCCGCTCTCCTGGTGCGGAACCGCTACAGTTGGCCGCGTATCACTGGAGAAATCAAAATCGTCTTTGTCCAGAGCAGTGTCGCGGTATAATGAAGGACATGAAAATCCTCATCGCTTCAGGCATATATCCACCCGATATCGGCGGCCCGGCGCAGTACGCCAGGAATCTTTACGAGACATGGAAATCCAAAGGCTACGATGTTAAAGTCGCCGCCTACCGCTGGGAGCGTGCCCTGCCGCCGGGTATCCGGCATCTCTTGTACTTTACCAAAATCCTCCGCAAGGGTTGGAATGCCGACCTTATCCTTGTACTCGATACGTGGTCTGCCGCCGTGCCGACGATGTTCGCTGCCAAGTTGATGCGGAAGAAATACATTATTCGTACCGGCGGAGATTTTCTTTGGGAATCATACGTCGAACGCACGGGTGATCTGGTCATCTTCCGCGATTTTTATCAAACGCGTGTGGATACGCTGTCGGGCAAGGAACGATTGATATACCGCTGGGGCGGGGCAGCGTTGCGGAGTGCAGCCAAAGTTATTTTCAGTACTGATTGGCAACGTCAAATATTTGTGCCAGTCTATCATCTCGAAAACGCCCGTACTGCCATCGTCGAAAATTTCTGCGGACAGCGACAGACAACGACTGAACCCGATAACCGCTCATTTATCGGCGGCACACGTTCTCTCAAGTGGAAAAATCTCGATTTTCTCAAGGATGCATTTGAATCTGCACGTGAAGGTGTTCAGAGATACGGTTTACTGGACATCGATCTTGATACGGGTAAAGCTGTTTACGACAGCTTTGTGGAAAAGATAAGACATTCATATGCGGTTATTCTTACGTCATTGGGAGACATCAGCCCAAATATGATATTTGATGCCATCCGCGTTGGCACACCGTTTATCCTTACGAAAGAAACAGGCGTCGCTGATCGTGTTCGTGACTGCGCGCTCTTCGTCGATCCACAAAACAAAAAAGACATTATCGACAAGATCGTATGGCTGTCCGATCCAAAAAATCGCGCTATGCAAGCCCAGAAAGTCAGACGATTCACATGGGTCCACACCTGGGAAGACATTGCCCGTGAGATCGAAGTTGTGTTTGAGAAGATCGCAGGCTGATCGCATTGCATCTCATGAAATCATCGATCCATCTCATCATGATCTCTATCGACCACGCCATCTTTATCGAGGGCAGTCCGGTACGTGCACGCATGGAACATTTTGGCGCATTGGTTGACGGCATCGACATCATATCTCTCGGTGCAAGTGAGGGCAACTCTGTATTGAAATTGGCGAACGGTGTGACCGTGCACCCGATCGCATCAAACTCAAAGATCGCCGCTGGCTGGACAGCCATCCGCATGGCAAAGAAGCTCGCTCGGGAAAATACCGTCGTCGTTTCGCAAGACCCATTTGAGCTCGGGCTCATCGGCGTTGTGGCTTCGTGGCTCACGAGGCGGCCGCTCAATGTCCAGGTCCACATAGATTTTTTTAACCCGTATTTTCGCCAAGAATCACTGCGCCAGCGCTTCCAGGCATTGATCGCTCCGATCTCATTGTTCCGTGCGGCGAGCATTCGCGCCGTTTCGGGCAAGATCGCTACCTATCTGCGCGATTCGCTCGACATATCTGCCTCCAAGATCACCATCGCGCCGATATTCGTGGACATGCAGAAAGTCCAGACTATGCCGACATCCGTCGATCTGCACGCTCTCTATCCGCAATATGACTGGATCGTGCTCGTGGCAGCACGATATGTCAGACAGAAAAACATCCGTTTGGCCATCGAAGCTTTTGAGCTTTTCAGAGAATCGCATCCAAAAGCCGGACTCGTCATTGCCGGCCGCGGCCGCGAGGAACAAGCCATACGCGACATGATCGTTGACCGCAGTCTCGAACGGTCAGTCCAGCTCGGCTCATGGTCGGATCAGTTTGTCTCGTGCATGCGCACCAGTGATGTTTTTGTGATGTCTTCGGATTACGAGGGTTGGGGCATGACTGTTGTCGAAGCGGCTGCCTGTGGCAAGCCGATCATCATGACTGATGTCGGCTGTGCCGGCGAATTCATCGTCAGTGAAAAGAACGGCTTGGTGGTGCCGCCGCGTGACCCGGCAGCCCTGTCCGCGGCCCTCGAGCATTATTATGTCAACCGCGCCTTTGCACTCAATATGGGCAAGGCCGCCCTGCGAGATGCTTCGACATATATGACAGTCGATGAGAATGATCAGCTGGCTCTAGCCTCATGGCAGCATGCGATTGAGGCCGCTTCTTCGTCATCATGAAACTCCTTATCCTGGCGCAAAAAATCGATGAGCGCGATCCGATATTCGGTTTCTTTCATCGCTGGATCATAGAGATCGCCAAGCATTGTGAACGGGTGACAGTCATCTGTCTCTATGAAGGAACGCATGCGTTGCCGGCTCATGTTCACGTCTATTCGCTTGGCAAGGAGTCAGGTTCTTCGCGCTTGAAGTACCTAAAAAATCTTTATACATATATCTGGCAATTTCGCCATGAATATGAAGCCGTTTTTGTTCATCAAAACCAAGAATACGCCATTCTAGGCGGCCTCATCTGGCATCTCATGGGCAAGCGAGTATACCTGTGGCGCAACCATTATGCCGGTTCGTGGATTACAAATTTGGCCGCACTCGCGTGCACCAAAATCTTTTGTACATCGAAATTTTCGTATACGGCTCGATTTAAACAAACAGTATTCATGCCTGTCGGTGTTGATACAGATATATTCAGGGCCGACTCAAACGGTGGAAGTTTTTTGCGTGCCTCACATTCGATACTCTCTCTCGGTCGGATCGCGCCATCAAAGAAGCTGGATCAATTCATCGCCGCTATTGGAATTGTCAAGACGAATAACATCGCATTTACAGCTTCGATTTACGGCGACTATCTGCCGCGAGATAGAGAGTACTTCGATCATTTGAAGGAATCAGTGGAAAAGTTCGGCCTAGAGTCTTACGTCTCATTCAAGCCAGGCGTTCCGAACGAAGAAACACCTGTCATATATGCATCTCATGAAATCTTTGTAAACATGAGTCCGAGCGGTATGTTCGATAAGACCATATTTGAGGCTATGGCTTGCGAAACGATCGCCCTAAATTGCAACAAGAACTTGACGGATAAGGTCGATGCGGCATACATCTTTGCTGAAGACGATGAGCAAGAACTGGCGGCAAAATTACAAAAGCTCCTGCAGATGCCGCCCGCAGAACTGCGTTCGCGCGGTGCAGAACTGCGACACTTCGCCGAGAGCAATCATTCACTGAAGATGTTGGGAAATCGTCTGGCAGAGGAGATGCGCACCCCGACCACATGAAGAAACCTTTGAACATATTCATGATCAACTATGACTGGCGGGACATATTCCGCACATCGTTTGTCGAGCTGCACGACAAACTCGAGCGTGATCAGCTTGGGCCGGATTACAATAAATTCTTTTTCTTATCATGGGCCAACGTTTCCTATATGGAAAGGAATGGTCTGTATGAAACCTGGCATATTCGTACACGTCTCTACAAGCTCAAGCCTTTGCTTGATTTCATAACGATCTTTAAGGTTCGTGAAGCAGTGAAACGTTTCGCTCTCAAGTCTGACGCCTGGTTGACCTACGATTTCGGCATGCTACCGGCGCTACGGCTGGCCAAGAAGGCATTTGGCGGCAAAGTCGTGCTCTGCGTGAGCAGTCAGCCGCACCTCTATTCAAAGACGCGCAGATTTGGCGCTATCAAAGGTCTTTATTCCTGGCTCGGTGAACGTCTCTGGTGGCGTTTGGCCGATCATTTCTTCACGATTAACGAGAATATGAAGTCTTATCTCATGAATATTGGCATACCGGCAAATCGCATAACTGTCTTTTATGTCAATACGATTGATCGTGATATGAGATATATTGCCGCTGCCGCCAAGGGCAAGGTCCGAGCAGAGTACGCTATCCCGGCATCGACAAAGATTCTCTTAACTGTGGCGCGGTTGGAATCAGAAAAGAATTATCCAAAACTTCTCGAACTATTCGCCGGTCTCGGTCCCGGATATGTGCTCGTTGCTCTCGGGCGGGGAAGTCTGCTCGACACGCTCAAGGATCAAGCCAAAAGGCTCGGCATCGAAAACAGGCTGATATTCCCGGGCTTCATTCATCGCGACGACATCTGGAATTATTATGCGGATGCTGACGCCTTCGTGCTCTTGTCGCAAGCCGAAGCGCTCGGACTTGTCTTCTGGGAGGCTATGCACATGAATGTCCCGGTCATCGGCAGTGCAGCCGACGGCATTGTCGAGACCATAGGCGAGGACGGCCTGCGCGGCAGGATCTGGCGCGAGATTGACGGCCAAGAGGGCTTTAACGAGCGCGTTAAGTTCGCCGTCAGGCCAAGTCCCGAGAGAGATGCTATGCTTGTACGTGCCAGGCAGTTTGTCGACCGTCAGCGCCAGAATAAAGTGACATTCAATGACGTACCCGTATTTGAAGCATAATTGGAAGCCGAGTTTTCTCTACATGGTGAGGTCGCGTCTCTCTGGTCGCAGTTTTCTCTATGAGTTCTATTTCAAAGGCAAGAAGACACTCGATGTCGGCTGCGGTGAGGGCGAGTTCTTGAAGCATGATAGGGATCTCATAACGGGTTTTGATCCAAATACGCGTGTGATCGAACGTCTCAAAAGCGAAGGTTTCGCTGTTCAGACGGCCACTGGTACAAAAATGCCTTTCAATGATTCAGCGTTCGAAATGGCGCACTGCCATAACGTCATTGAACACCTCGATGTGGCGACGGCCTATGCCATGCTCAAGGAAACTGCTCGCGTACTCAAGCCCGGCGGCTCGCTTGTTTTGAGTTCAGAAGTTGTCACTCGAAAATTTTGGGAAACATTCGGCCACATCAAACCGTATCCTCCGGCGGCTGTCATCAAACTCCTTCGGCCGGACAGCAGGGAAGAATTCGAGGGCGTCGGCGATTTTGAGCCTGTCGGACTTTTCTATATCGGCGATCTCTATCACAATAAACTCTGGTACTTTATCTCGTTCGCACTCGGCTATTTCACGCCGCTGTTTCGCCGTGAATATTTCCTGGTGCTCCGCAAAAAATAAATGATCATGACCACCAGAGACGCACTCAGGTACAGGGTTGTCCGCTATGTGATCTCCGGCGCCTCGGCCGCCGGCTTCAATATTGCCCTGACCTGGCTCTTGGAAAGACTCGGCGTTTACTACATCGTCGTCGCCACGGTGGCCTATGGTGCATCGCTCGTTGTCAGCTTCATCATGCAAAAGTATTTCACCTTCGGGGCGCGCGACGCTTCGCATGTGCAGATCGAGTTCGGCTCGTACATGTTCCTCTCGCTCGTCAATATCGGCGTCAACGATCTCATTGTTTTCGCAGAGATCAGACTCCTGCGTTTCGGCTACTTGGTGATGGCGCAGGCCATTGCATCCGTGCTCGTCGCCATATACAGTTTCTTTATCTACCGTCTGATTTTCCGCGCCGGATCTGGCGCGGAGACTGATGCCGTCCATTATGAAAGTCCTCTATCTCTTCAATAAAGTCTTGGCCAAAACGATCGAAGACGCGCGGCGGGGCAGGGGCCACGACAGCTGGTGCTTTGGCATGTTGCGGCTGCCGAAATACGGCGTTGAGACGGACTACTTGGAGATCGAACAATTCATTCCGGAACGTTTGGCGGCTTTTTTGCGCAGGCACGTGCTCACGATGCACTACGCGCATCTGCCGCTGTTTCCATTCTTTTTCCGTTATGACGTGGTGTTCACCTCGACGGCGTATGCCTCGCTTATCTTGAAGGCCGTCCTGCGCGTAAAGAAGTTTAAATGGATCATTCTTGATTTCAACGTCCTCGGCACCATCCGCGACGGTTCCCGGTTCCGCCAGCGTCTCTACGCCTGGGCGGTCTCCAAAGCTGACGGCGTCGTCTGCATTTCCGAGGCGGCGCGCGACGCCATGCGTAAACGGTTTCCGCATATGGCCGATAGGATCGTTTTTTTGTACGAAGCCACGGACCCCGCGTATTTCAAGCCGCGACCGGATGTGCCGGAAAAGGATGTCATCTTATCCGTTGGAAATTTCGGCAGGGATTTTGAAACATTGATCGAAGCAACGAAGGATATGGAAAACGTCGAAGTCCGGCTGGCCACGAAATTATTGCCGGCGACGCGTCTCGGCGGCGGCCGTCCAAATCCAGCAAACACCTTACGGCCGCAAGTGACGGTGAAGCTCTACTCTCACGCCGAGATGCAGGGCAATTACGCCGAGGCAAAGATCGTCGTGGTCGGCATTTCGCTTCCGGACGAATATTACGATTCGGTCGGCACATTTGCCCTCGGCGAAGCCATGTCTATGGGTAAAGCTGTTATTGCGACGCACACAAAGAGCATGGAATCCTACGTACGAGACGGCGATAACGCCATATTCGTGCCATATAAGGATGTAACTACCATGCGCGCAAAAATTCTGGAGCTCTTCCAAAATTCCGAACTTAGGCATAGGATAGGCGGTAAAGCCAGGGAATTCGCTCTCGAATGTCTCGACCCGGAGCGTTTCGCCCGCAACTTGGCAGACTATTTCAAGCGTCTATGAAGATATCTATAGTATTACCCATCTATAACGAAGCAGAAAATATCCCGATTCTGTACAAGGAATTGGTCAGCGTTTTGAACAGGGAAAAAGTTGCCTATGAAATCATTGCGGTCAATGATGCTTCCGAAGATAACAGTTTAAAAGTTTTGAAAGACATTGCCATCAAGGACAAGAACGTCAAGGTTATCAATTTCCGGTTTAATTCCGGCCAGACGGCGGCTATGTCGGCAGGCATCAAGTACGCCACAGGCGATGTCATCATCCCCATGGACGCCGATCTGCAAAATGATCCGGCGGACATCCCCAAATTCTTGTTCAAATTGGCCGAAGGTCATGATGTAGTCTCTGGCTGGCGGCTCAATCGCCAGGACAAGGTCATCATGCGCAAGATCCCGTCGAAAGTCGCCAATTGGCTGATCCGCGGCATCACCGGCGTCAAGGTGCACGATTACGGCTGTTCAATGAAAGCCTACAAGCGCGACAGTATTCAGGGTGTGCAGCTCTATGGCGAGATGCATAGATTCATCCCGGCCTATCTAGCCTGGCATGGCGGCCGCGTGGCAGAGATCGTCGTCAACCATCGCCCCCGCGTTCATGGCGTAACCAAGTACGGCATTTCGCGCACGTTCAAAGTCCTGCTCGACCTCATCGTCGTCAAATTCCTCTCCCGGTACATGAACAGGCCGATGCATTTCTTTGGCGGTCTCGGTTTCGTCTCTCTCGGACTCGGCGTGTTGGCCGGATTGACAGCGATCATCCTCAAGATTCTTCATCTGCGCGATTTTGTCTCTACACCATTGCCGGTATTTTCCGCCTTGCTCATCATTGTCGGTGTGCAACTTGCCGCCATGGGTGTGATCGCCGAGATGCTCATGCGCGTCTATTACGAATCACAAGATAAAGCGCCGTACCGCATAGCCGAAACTATTAATTTTCAAGTCTGAAGTCATGTGCGGCATCACCGGCTATAGCGGCGAGGGCGACGCAGTCATTCTGGGGAAGATGAATGACACCTTGCAACATCGCGGGCCAGATGACAGCGGGATCAAAATTTTCGATATTCACGATTCGCATGTGCAACCTGTCGGCATCGCCATGCGCCGCTTGGCTATTATTGATCTCTCACCAGCTGGACATCAGCCGATGAGCAATGAAGATGACACTGTCTGGATCGTTTTTAATGGTGAGATTTACAATTTTGCTGAACTTCGCCAGACGCTGAAGCGGGAGCACACATTCAAAGGTCAGAGTGACACCGAAATCATCGTTCACTTATACGAAGAAATCGGCACTGACGTTTTCTCGAAAATTCAAGGCATGTTTGCTATCGCTATCTACGATTCACGATCGAAGAAGCTCATTCTGGCGCGTGACAGGATGGGTAAGAAGCCGCTGTATTGGAGCCTGCAAAACGGTGGTGGCGGCGCCGGTCAAAAAACTCTTTTATTTGGCTCTGAATTGAAAGCGCTGATTGTTCACCCAGCTTTCAAAAGAGAAATCGACCTTGATTCACTCAATAAATATTTCTTGTACGAGAATGTGCCTACGCCACATTCTATGTTCAAAAATACGTGGAAGCTTGAACCGGGGACGTTTCTCATTTGGGATGGCAGGGAAGCGACAAAGAAGCAATTCTGGAAGCCGACATTTCTGCCGAAAGTCTCTTCTTTCAATGATTCACTCACACACCTGAACCAATCATTGCAAGTCGCAGTCGATCGTCGTTTGGTTTCGGATGTGCCTCTCGGAATATTTCTCTCCGGCGGCATCGATTCAAGCACTGTCGCTTACTATGCGCAAAGATCGCAGCCAGGAAAAGTT
>JAGWLE010000081.1 GCA_028864955.1 Patescibacteria group bacterium
AGCAGGGCAGCCAGGTGGGCCTCGAATATCGTGAGATCGCGAGTGCCGCTGTTCTCCCTCGCCGATTCTTGCAGGGATGATTCGAATGGCACTGATGCCGGTTGTCGAGCGTTGATCTCGATCAGATACAGACGTCCGCGCGCCTGATCCTTGATGAGATCGACGCCAAAGAGGCCTTTCCAGCCGTCCATCATGAGCTTGCGGCCGATGTCTGACACCATCGTCTCGATCGCCTGCCGGTCATTGTCTGAAAGCAATTGGCAGGCCAGGCCCCAGTCGTTGCCGACTGTCGATAGCCGATTGTCCGTGAATGGCTCGAGACCGGTGATCTGATAACTGACATTGCCGATGAGGATGCGATCTCCGGCCACGGCGGCGTTGACCGTGAATGACGGCCCATCGACGTAGGCAGTGACTCGCGCCATACGCTCGGGGAATTTCGCTTGAATAGCGCGCAATTCGTCGGCATCGCGTATGAGCATCGTGCCGTCGCCGGTGTGGCCGTGAGCCCATTGGAGGATGAACGGTTCCGGATTCTTCATGGTGATGTACTTGGCGACCTTCATGGCATGCGGCGGCAGATACTTTTGCGCCAATGGTCCCAGCCAGCGGATCTGCGATAGTTTGTTCTCGATGCGTTCTGACAGCGCGGCCGGCGGATTGAGGAGTTTCCAACGGTTGGCGATGGCAGCCGACTCGACGCGAACCGTATTTTTGAAGACGAGCAGCCTCGCTCCTGGCGTGATCAAGGCCGATGTTTCCGGCCGGTTGAGAAGATCGGTGGTACCCAGGAGTGTCGCCGGCGATGTTTTGATGAGCGTGACGGCTTCGGGATGCTGGATTTTGATACTATCGCCGTAGGCTGTGGCGTTGGAGACGATATGGTAACTGGCTCCGAGCGGAAAGCCGAGAGCGCGTTCGATTTCGCGGCTTACATAGACGATTTTTACGCCATCCGGAATCATGTGTGCAGTCTAATGTTAAATAGTGTAGAGTGCAAGCATGGCCACTTTTTCCGTCGTTGCCACGCCGATCGGCAACCTGGGCGACCTGTCGCGGCGGGCCGTCGCCACCCTGGCCGCGGCTGATCTCCTACTTTGCGAAGATACCCGTGTTACGAAAAAACTATTGTCAGAGTATGGTCTCGCGACGCCGACGCTTTCGTATCATGCGCACAGTCCTCTTGGACGTGAATCAAAAATTATTCAAAGTCTTCGCGACGGCAGAGATGTCGCACTCGTGTCCGACGCTGGCACGCCGGGGATTTCAGATCCCGGGGCGGAGCTTGTCGCGCATATTCGCGCTGAATTAAAAGACGAGATTTCGAACGGAGATGTAAAGATAGTGGCGATTCCTGGACCATCAGCCTTGCTGGCGGCACTGTCAATCGCTGGCGTACCATGCGCCCAATTCACGTTCTTCGGATTTCCGCCGCACAAGAAAGGCAGACAGACCTTATTCAGGGAAATTGCCACCGCCGCGCGCACCGCGGTCTTTTATGAATCGCCCCATCGGATCATGAAGGCCCTCGAATCCCTGGCCGAATATGCGCCGGCATCCAAGCGCCTGACGGTCTGCCGCGAGCTGACGAAAGTCTTTGAGGAGATTGTCCAGGGCACGGCCGCGGAGGTGAAGCATTTTTTCGAGACGCACCCCGATAAAATCCGCGGCGAGTTCGTGGTGATCGTCTCGTCCTAACCTGCCGGCTTCGGCCCGTCGAAAAAAGACGCCGCGGCAGGCGGCGTCTGTGAGGCATCGTGGATCAACTTGAGGCCAGATGCAGTTTTGGTTTGATGAGAAGCAGTCTTCTGGCAAGGACGGTGATATGAGTGATCTCAACCCTGTCCCCATTGCTGGAAAATGTCAGCGGACTGCGGATCTTCTCAAGGCGCGGATCTTCGAAGGTCAGGATGTAATCGCAGACTTTCGTCTTTGGGATAGGTTCCCAGGTGTCGGCATTCGAGACGCTCGTCGGCACGCTGGTGTCGCGCAGCCGCACGCACCAGGTGAATTTCACCGTGAGTTTGCCGACGATGTCGGTAGTTGTCCGATAATCAGGCGTGATCTCGCAGACTTCGCCGAAATACACGTCGCCGTTCGAATGATAGTACTGCAGAGCGTTGCAGCCTTCAAGATACGGCACAACATGTTCACGGCGGAGATGGATAGCAGTATTATTTTTCATGCCGCGTGTTCCGCCGGGAATC
>JAGWLE010000022.1 GCA_028864955.1 Patescibacteria group bacterium
GGCCAGACGCGCATGCCGGCTCTCCAAAATGCAGTCAAACAGTTCTTCGGTAAAGATCCTCACATGGGCGTGAATCCCGACGAGGTGGTTGCGGTGGGCGCCGCCATTCAAGGCGGAATATTGGGCGGCGAGGTCAAGGATGTCCTCCTTCTGGACGTCATACCTCTGTCGCTTTCGATCGAAACTATGGGTGGCGTTGCGACTAAACTCATCGAGAAGAACACCACCGTTCCTACCCAGCGTTCGCAGATCTTCTCGACTGCGGCGGACAATCAGACGTCTGTAGAGATTCACATCACTCAAGGCGAGCGCGCCATGTCGGCTGATAATAAATCTCTCGGCAGGTTCATCCTCGACGGGATTCCGCCGTCGCCTCGCGGTATGCCGCAGATCGAGGTCTCGTTCGACGTCGACGCAAACGGCATCTTGACGGTGAGCGCCAAGGATAAGGCGACCGGCAAAGCCAATTCGATCAAGATCACCGCAACGTCCGGTTTGTCCAAGGAAGAGGTCGAGAAGATGAAGGCCGAAGCTGCCAAGCATGAGGCTGAAGACAAGGCCAAACACGAAGCCGTCGAGGCCAAGAATATCGCTGAGCAACTCATTTACACCTCAGAGAAGGCATTGAAGGATGCCGGTGAAAAAGTTCCTACCGATGTTCGAAAAGGCATTGAGGACAAAGTGAATGACTTGAAGACGGCCAAGAATGGGTCGGATGTGGCACTCATCAAGAAGGCCACTGAAGCTTTGAGCGCTGAAATTCAGAAGATTGGGCAGTATATGAATCAGCAAGGCGGTCAGACCGGTCAAAATCCCGCCGGCCAAACAGGTCCTGATAATGGCGGAAAAAGCAGCGATCAGGGAAGTGATAATGTTAAAGACGCCGAATTTAAAGAGAAAAAATAGACAGCAAAAAGGGCTCTCGTCCGCTCCTCCGTGTAAACGGGGGAGTCAACGAGAGCCGTGATGGAGTTCATTCGATGCCCCAGGCTTTGCGCCCGCGAGGTGTCAGATCGATATGTACAAGCTGAAATCTGATGCCGTTATGCGTGCCGTCGTGCACAACACGCTCCAGCCTGAAGAGGAGTTTGTAGTGCCGCAAGATGGCGTTAATAGAATCTTCGGTCCAGGGCTGTCCGCTCCGGGGCCGAAGATCGGCATGACTCATTGGCATATTATTCCGCATCATCAGCTTGATGAGGATCTGCCGATGACTGCTCCTCAATGCCGGAATGGATAGTATCATCAGCCATTCGCCTTCAGTGATAGCCGCATCGAGACGCGCGTAGAACGGCGCATACGAGCGGGTCCAGGGCTGTGGATGAGTATTCATACATAGATTTTCCAATAACAAGGTTGCGAAGTAACCAGAAATAAAGTATCATAACTATCCATCATAGTCAAATGTCTAAAGATTACTATAAAATCCTGGGCATCGAGAAATCGGCCAGCAAGGAAGATATAAAGAGAGCGTTCCGATCGATGGCTCACAAATACCATCCGGACAAGGGTGGCGGGGAAGAGGCAGCCAAGAAATTCAAGGAGGCCAGCGAAGCCTACGCGGTGCTTTCCGATGATGCCAAGCGCAAGCAATACGATACGTTCGGCTCCGCGGATCCCGGCGCCGGATACAGCGGCAGCACAGGCGGATACAGCGGCTTCAACCCCGGTGCCGGCTTCGGCGGCTTTGATTTTTCGCAATTTACAAACGGCCAAGGCGGCTTTCATTTTAACCAAGGCGGCATGGAATTCGATCTTGGCGACATATTCGGCGAATTCTTTGGCGGCGGCCGTGGCCGGCGAGCGCGCAAAGGCGCCACCATCACCGTCGACGTGCAGCTATCATTCAAGGATTCCATTTTCGGAACTGAACGCGAGGTCAGCCTCAACAAACGCACGGCCGATGGCAAGAATCATGTGGAGACCATCAGCCTGAAGATCCCCGCCGGCATAGAGAACGGGCAAGGCCTCCGAGTACCCGCAAAGGGGGAACAGGGCGAAGGCGGCCCCGGCGACCTGATCGTCCGTGTCTGGGTCAAGGAACATCCTGTTTTCCGAAAAGAGGCCTTTAATCTGGTCATGGAGTTGGCCATAAAACTCACCACGGCGCTGACCGGTGGCGCTGTCACTATCGAAACTCTCGACGGACAGATCGAACTCAAAATTCCGGCCGGCACATCTCACGGCGAGATTCTCCGCCTCAAAGGAAAAGGCGTGCCGTACGAAACTCGCGGCTTTACCGGAACGCACGGCAAGCGCGGCGACCTCCTCATCGTTACCCGCGTGGAAATGCCGCGAAAACTGTCAAAAACAGCCCAAAGACTCATCGATGATCTCAAAAAAGAAGGGCTTTGATTGACTTCGGCCGGCAGGTCTGTATGATGCTGGGGAAACCTGCACATTTATGATCAAATATTTCCTGAAAATAGCCGTCGCCGGCGGCTTCTTCGCCGTTCTGTATCAACTCTTCAACACCATCAGATTCGGCTGCTTACTGCGGAACTATCGGGGCCACCGGTTTGCCCGGCAGCTCGAGTTCCGGCACCGTCGCGCCGCTCGAAGCACATTTTGGACCATGACTGCCTCCGTGATCGTCACGGAGATCACCGTCAGGCTCTATCCGTACCGGCCGTCGCCGCTGTTCTGGGTCCACGTCAGCTGCGCTACGCTATTTTTCGCCACTGTCGGACTGGCAGTCTTCGCCATCACTGGGCGCCGGGACCCGCGACTGCATCGGGTCCTGGCATATCTCACTATACCGTTCTATGCCGTCGCCCTGCCCAGCGGACTAGTACTGCTGTATGCATTGTGAGACCCGCCATCTAAAGGTATGATTCACGGCACCTCTCGAATCGGTTTGAGGTGCCGGTTTTCTTTAATAATCGCTATATGATTATCCTTGTCCTCCATATTATTTCTTCTTGTCTTGGCATCGTCGGCACCTATCTGCACGGATTATTTCGCGTTCGGCGCGGACTTTTCATTGAACGCATCGGTCTCATCGGCGTGACATTTACCGGCCTTATCCTCAGTTTTACCGATACCGACCAGCTGTTGTCATCGAGCAGGCTGCTCGCCGGCATTACCCTCGTGCCAATTTTGATCGTCGCGCACATTCTTCTCATCCGAGATCCGCGCGAAAACATTGCCAGCATTGGCAGATACACGGCTGTATTCACCTGGACCTGGATATTCGCGGTCGCCATTTCGGGCACGACATTCTCATACGCGGCATATCTGGCCGTCTATGCCGCGACCGGCATTTCGACAGTCTGGTTCCTTTCACGCCGATATAGAAGATAGTTATTGCGCAAGCCATTCTCTTCCTGTACTATCAGTTTTATGTCCATATTTTCCTATGTAAAAAGCCATGTTTTCGTGGTTTCGACCGCGGGCGTATGCCTTATCATCATCGCTATTCTGGCCGGCCGGAAAGCCAGCGAAAAAACGCCGCCGCCGAATACCTCCGGCATACCGACGGTGATAACGCAAAACGCCGCTGCATTCCGTTCGGGCAGTTTCGCCGTCGCCGCGCAAGGCAACGTTGAATCGCATATGCAAGCCGATCTCAAAAGTCAGGTTTCAGCGCCTGTCTCCCTCATAGACGTGGGCATTGGCGACACTGTTTATCCCGGCCAACTGATTCTCGAGCTGCAGAACACCGACATCCGCGCCCAACTCGAGGCCGCGCGAGCTGCTGTCACGACGGCTGCAAGCGCCTACAGCACAACCAGGGAAACTGCCGTCAATAGCGTCAAAAGCGGCTACCTGGCGGCCGATACAGCCGTCCATGGGCAAGTTGATCCGATCATCCTGAATGCCGTCGGCACGACGCCGCAATTGTATTCGTTCATTACCGACGCGGCGCTCGCCAACAAGATCCGCAACGAACGGACCGATCTCACGACCACATTCATGACATGGCAAGCTGAAGTCCAGTCGCTCAACGCATCTTCGAGCGACAGTGAAATCCATACTGCCATACAAATGTCCGAATCCGATCTCGACAGCGTACGCGCCTTGCTCGATGATATTTCGCAGGCCATCAATCAGGCAGCAACCATCACCACCACCTCAAATCTGGCGTTGCTCACGGCCTGGCAGACGACTTTGTCGGCTGGCCGAACGGCGGTCAGCGGCGCGCGTACCAGCCTATCGGCGCTGGAACCATCATTCCAGCCTGCTTCCGGCGGCGGTTCAACGGCTCGCTCGGGCGTCATCGCTGCTGAAGCCAATGTTCAGGCCGCCCAGGCCCAGCTGGAAAAGACGTTGATAACTTCGCCTATCACCGGAAAAATTTCCGCTTTGCCTTTGCGCCAAGGCGAATTGGCTTCACCCAGCACACTCCTTGCGACCGTGATCGGCGACACGACAAATCTCGAAATCAAGGCCTTCGTCAGCGGCGACGATCTGTCGCGCGTCAAGGTCGGCGATCCTGTAGAGATTAGTCCGACTGTTTCCGGCACGGTTTCCAATGTCGCCCCGAGCGTCGATCCGACGACCCGGAAGGCCGAAGTTGATATAGACGTGAATGATTCGCCGCATTCGGGATTGGTGATCGGCGACAATATCAGCGTTTCCATTAACACACACCTCGACGGCGGCACAGGCCAGACAGTGAGTTACATCGTCCCGATTCAAGACATCAAGATCTTGCCCAACGAAGCCTACGTCCTCTCCGTCGACCGGAATTCGCAGATACAGAAAAATGACGTGACTCTCGGCCAGATTCAAGGAGACTTTGTCCAAGTCGTATCCGGACTCAATGATTCCATGAATATCGTCACGCCGGTGTATGAACTAGATATCGGCGAAAAGGTCAACGTTCAATAGCAACCGCCGTATGTCCCACGAATCTTCATCTGACAGCGCGTACCTCGATCGTCTGGAATTCCGGCCGGAGCTGCGGAAGACCTGGCTGAATTTCTTTGTCAGCAATTTCCGCGTCGTTCTTCTACTCATACTTCTCATAAGCGCTTGGGGGTTATACGCTTTCTTCAGCCTGCCGCGCGAGTCCAATCCGGAAGTCAAGATCCCGATCGCGGTGGTGACAACAGCATTTCCCGGAGCTTCACCTTCGGATGTCGAGCAATTCGTGACAAAGCCGATCGAAACCCAGATCTCCGGTCTCAAAGGTTTGGACACGATGACCTCGAACTCCTACAACTCGCTCTCGGCCATCACCGTGCAATTCGTGGCCAGCGCCGACATCGAAAGTTCCATCCAGCTCCTGCGGAATGCGGTCGACGCCGCCAAACCAAATATTTCGACCGATGCAAAGGATCCCGTGGTTACCGAGGTCTCCCTTGACGACATGCCCGTCTGGTCGATCTCGCTGACCGGTCCTTACGACGCGTTCACTCTGCGCAAAGACGCCGAGGACATACAAACCGAGCTCGAAAAGATACCCGGTATCCGCGAAGTCGATATTTCCGGCGGCGACGAACAGGAATTTGAAGTTGCCTACAAGCCTGACAAGCTTCTGTACTACGGAGTCAGCGTGGCCGGAGCCAACGCGGCTATCGTCGCCGCCAATACGGCTATCCCGGCGGGGAACTTCGATACATCGACATTCGTCGTGCCGATCAATTCAGAACAGGCCCTGACGACGGCTGACGATATAGCCAGTATTGCCGTAGCTCACAGCACCAACGGCAGCACCGTCCTCCTCAAGGACATTGCCGACGTCACCGAGACGGCTCTCAAAAAGACGACATATTCACGGTTATCGATCAATGGCTCCGCGCCGCAGAACGCCGTGACACTGTCCGTCATCAAACGCCAGGGCGCGTCCGTGCTCGACACCGTCGATACCGCCCGCGCCACCGTCGACCGCATGGTCCGGGCCTTGCCGCCGGGTATCGCCTATACAGTCGTCGGCACGGATCTGTCGAAACAGGTCCGCACGGATTTCGGTCAGCTGACTGACGACTTCCTGCTGACCATCCTCCTGGTTTCCACGATTTTATTCCTGATCGTCGGCTTGAAGGAAGCTTTTGTGGCGGGATTGGCCATCCCCTTGGTATTCTTCATCACTTTCGGCTGCCTGCTGATGCTCGGCATCTCGCTTAATTTCCTTTCACTCTTTTCGCTGATCCTGGCCCTCGGCCTCTTGGTTGACGACGCCATCGTCGTCGTTTCCGCCACCAAGCAGTATCTGAATACCGGCAAATTCACGCCAGAGGAAGCCGTGCTCCTGGTCTTGAATGATTTCAAGTGGGTGCTGACGACCACGACCCTGGCGACAGTCTGGGCCTTCCTGCCGCTCTTGTTCGCCGGCGGCATCATCGGACAGTACCTCAAATCGATCCCGATCACTGTTTCGATCACCTTGGTCGCCTCGCTTCTCGTCGCCCTGATGGTCAATCACCCCTTGGCCGCCGTGCTGGAGCGCATCCGCCTGACGAAACGCTTCTTCTATCTCTGCGAAGCGGCGCTGATCATCGTGGCGGCCATATTGTTCTATGTCGGATCGATCCTTTCCGTCATTATCGGCGCGGTCTTCGTGGCCATCGAGGTCTATCTGATCCTCTGGTATGAGCGGACTGGCCGCCGCGAGGTTCTGGCCAACGCCGACCTCATGGAGCGCGAATGGCAGGATGACGACCTCATCAAGGCAAAGCTGCGCGATCAGGGCGCGCGCGGACAAGAAAACTTCAGGCAGAAACTCATGCATGGCATCGTGAATTTTCATCTCTTCCTGCCGATGTACGAGCGTTCATTCCGTCATTATATCCTCGACCGAAAGCGCCGGCGCCGCGTTTTGGCTGCCGTCATTGCGCTTTTCATATTTTCCGTAGCTCTGGTGCCGGCCGGCTTCGTCAAGAGCGTTTTCTTTCCTGAACAAGATAGCGATTACGTCTTTATCGACATGCGCGCACCCGTCGGCACGAATCTGGCCGAAACCGACCGGCGCGTGGCCGCGGTCGAAAAGCGACTTCTCGGCTATACGGACATAGACAACTTTTCCACGGTCATCGGGCAAGCCAGTCCGAATTCCGGAAATTTTGGCGCGGCCGGCGGCAGCGCGGAAAACCTGGCATCGATCTCCATAATTCTCAAGGACAATCGCGCGATCAAATCATATGACTTTGCCGACAAACTGCGCGCCGATCTTGCCTCGACGACAGGTCTGGAGATCAGCGTCTCGACATTGGCGGGCGGTCCGCCGGCCGGTGCGGCCTTTGAGGCCCATATATCAGGCGATGATCTCGACCAGCTGGCTTCCATCGTCCGCGATCTCAAGCCGATGCTCTCATCCATCCCGGGCGTGGTGAACGTCAACGTTTCGCAAAGAGAATCCGTACCGCAATATACGTTCGAACTCAATCCGGTCGCCATGGAGCAGAACGGCCTCAATGCCGCTCTGGTCGGCTCAACTCTGCGGACCGCGGTCTCGGGCATCGAACTCACAAAGATCGTCGAGGGCGACAAGGAGGTTCAACTCATCGCCACCTTCGATCAGAGCTCCATCCCGGACCTCAGCGCGATCCAGAACATGCAAATCCTGAACGATCAAAACCAGCCGGTCTTCTTGAAAGATGTGGCGACGATCGAACTCAAGCCGGCCGTAGACGTGATCACCCGCATCGATCAGAAACGCACGATCATCCTTTCGGCTGGCGCCAATTCTACGACCAATGGCCAAGCCATTTTGAGCGAGTTCCAGAAGAAATTGGCAGCCTATCACATGCCGGCCGGCTACTCGATCAGCTACGGCGGCGAAAATGAACAAAATCAACAGTCTGTCACGTCAGTGTTGCAAGCCATGATCATCGCTCTCATTCTGATCGTGGCGACGCTCATTATCCAGTTCAATTCGTTCAGGAAAGCCTTCATCGTGCTGGTGCCCATCCCGCTGGCTCTGACTGGTGTTTTCATCGGCATGGCCCTTTTCAATGTGCCGTTGTCATTCCCGGGCCTGATCGGCGTGCTAGCGCTCTTCGGCATCGTGGTCAAGAATGCCATCATCCTCGTCGACAAGATCAACTTGAATATCAAGAGCGGCATCAAATTCGAGGATGCCATCGCTGATGCGGGTAAGTCGCGCCTCGAAGCCATCTTCATCACCTCGATCTGCACGATCATCGGCATACTGCCGGTGACGCTCTCGAACGAACTCTGGCGTTCTCTCGGCGGCGCCGTCATTTTTGGCTTGACCCTTTCATCATTCCTGACGCTCTACATCGTGCCGGCGTTTTATCTGGCTTGGGTTAAGGATAGGAAGCAGCATTTCTAATTCACTTGCCAAATAAAGAACTCCGTGGTAATGTCACGCCTAGTATCGTTGTTTGAAAGTAATGCTCAAGAGGGTGTTACGGCAGCGATCGGAATTCTGGAACGCCGTCCTGCGGCGGGAACTACCATGCAAGAAACTCATCTCGTTTTTACCCTGACCAGGCCGACAATTCGGCAACATTCTGATCATCTCTACCAAGTACCAAGCCTGCCATTAGAATACAGCTTCTGGCGGTGGTGGATGATGGACGGCGTGCGCAATTGGCTCCTCGCGAACCACCTATCTGAACCGGCATATGATTCATTCCGGCCAGAATTTCTCAGCCGCCCAAACAAGGATTTTGTCTGGCTCCACACTAAAGACAACTGCAGACACCTCGAATTCTGGAGAGGCGACATCTCACGATGTCCGTTCCTGTGTTTTGATCCTGGTGTGCGAACCTATGTGCCGCGTGGCTGGGTCAAGCAGGTTCTGGCTTTCCGTACGAACTCAGTGCTGATGTTCACCGAGAATGGCCATGCCGTCACCGCAGACGGCCAATGCGGTCCGTACATGCCGGCCATGCGCGATATTGTGCGCACGGCTTGATTCGTACTCGCACGCCCGTCAGATAGATGGCCGCCGCGTCCGCCTTGACCGAGGATTACCTCCTCGGTCTTTTTCATGCCTATGTGTATATGTGCAACACGGCTCCAAAACTGCTATTATTTCGCTATGTCCAAGAAAATCCTGCTCTCCGGCGTCAAACCGACCGGCCGGCCGCACATCGGCAATTATTTCGGCGCCATGAGGCAATTCGTGGAACTTCTCAATTCCGGCGCGTACGAGTGCTACTTCTTTCTGGCTGATTATCACGCCCTCAATCTCATCCAGAATGCCGCTCTGATGCGACAAAACTCGCTGGATCTGGCGGTTGACTACCTGGCCATCGGTTTGGATCCTTCAAAGGCTGTGATCTACAAGCAATCGGACGTCTCCGCCAATACCGAGGCGGCCTGGATATTCGATACCCTCGTGACCGTGCCGTACCTCGAACGCGCGCACGCTTTCAAAGATGCTGAATCAAAGGGCAGGGAAGTCAACGTCGGCACATTCAATTATCCCGTTCTCATGGCCGCAGATATTCTGCTCTATGACGCGGATGTCGTACCCGTTGGCCAAGATCAGAAACAGCACATCGAATACGCGCGCGACATTGCCCAGAAATTCAATAACGCCTTCGGCCGGACTTTCAAGCTGCCAGACGCACTTATTCTGGAAAACGTCGCCGTCGTGCCTGGCATCGACGGTCAAAAGATGTCGAAAAGTTATAACAATACCATCCCGCTTTTTGCGACAAAGGCCGAGATAGAGAAGGCAGTCATGTCGATCGTCACTGATTCTAGCTCTGATCTGCCCGTGAATGTCTACAACATTCATAAACTCTTCAAGAGCCAGGTGGAACTGGAGCCAATCTATGAAACACACAAGGGCAAGTACAAGATCTTGAAGGAAATGCTAATCGCCGATATCGAGTCATTCATCGCGCCACTGCGTGAACGCCGTGAAAAGATCGCCGCCGACGTGAAAAACATTCATACAGTCTTGGCCGAAGGCGCCGAGAGAGCCCGGGCCAAAGCCGATCTGAAGCTTGCCGAGGCCAAACGGGCCATCGGCGTATCGTAATCCGCATCAGGCCGATGACCTTCACCGTCAAAACTCAAACGTTCGAGGGTCCGCTCGATCTCTTGCTGGATCTTATAGAGAAGCGTAAATTCTTCATCAGCGATATTTCTCTGGCCAAGGTCACCGACGATTTCATCACGCATATCAAGCAATTCGAGAACATGCCGATGGGGGAGTCGGCTCATTTCATTTTGGTTGCTTCAACATTGCTCCTCATAAAATCAAAATCGTTGTTGCCCGAATTGGCGTTGTCCGTAGAAGAGCAGGGCGACATTCGAGACCTCGAAACTCGGCTAAAAATTTACAAACGCCTAAAGGAAGCTGGCAGGCATGTCCAAGAATTATTCGGGGACAAAATGATTTTCGGCATGTCTCAATCCCGACCAATCAATCCTGTTTTCGCACCGGACCCAGAATTCAGTCTCGAACGCGCACTTTTAACTTTGAAGGATCTCATCAATCGTTTGCCCAAGAAGGAAACTCTGCCGCAGAAAGTCGTACGGAAGGTCATCAGCCTGGAAGACATGATTAGCAACCTGACAAAACGAATAACTTCAACTTTAAAAATGAGTTTCAAGCAATTCACTTCCGAGCACAAAGGCGAGAAAGTAAACGTGATCGTCAGCTTCCTGGCGATGCTCGAACTTGTCAAAGAAGGAGTCTTGCTGGTCTCCCAAGAATCGAATTTCGCGGATATCCAGATGGAGACCACGGAGATCGGCGTACCGCGATATTAGATCAGCACATGCTATAATCGAGACA
>JAGWLE010000082.1 GCA_028864955.1 Patescibacteria group bacterium
AGAAAGCCAAGGCAAAATAGTCGTGCTATAATCGCCGCATGAAATCAACCATTATTCTGGCCGCTGATCATGCCGGCTTCGAGCTCAAGGAAGCGATCAAAAAATTCTTGGAAGGCAGGGGCGAACAGGTTTTCGACGTCGGGGCCCATGAACTCAAGCCCGAGGATGATTATCCGGAATACATGACGGCCGCAGCCATGAAGGTGGCTTCGGATATGAAGGGTCAGACGCGGGCGATCATTTTTGGCGGTTCCGGACAAGGAGAAGCCATGGTGGCCAATCGTTTTCCCGGCGTGCGCGCGGTTGTCTGGTACGGCGGCGGCGATTCGGCGTCAGACAGTCACGAAAGTATTCTGAAGTTGTCTCGCGAACATAATAACTCAAATGTTTTATCTATAGGCGCGCGATTTGTAAGTGAAGATCAAGCCAAACATGCCGTTCTTGTCTGGTTGGAGACGCCGTTTTCAAATGAAGAGAGACATGCGCGCCGAATAGAGGAGATAGATTCGATAGAATAAGCAGCCAGGTCCGACCTAGCGAGGTCGGACCTAGAAAAACACCATGACCATAGAGATCATCCCTGCTATCCTGCCCAAAGACTTCGCCGAAGTCACGGAGAAGGTTGAACTTATCAAAGGCTTCACCAAAATAGTGCAGATCGACATCTGCGACGGCCAATTCGTGCAGAATGCCACCTGGCCATATAGGAAACATGATGATAATTTCGATCGTATTCTCCGCGAGGAGGAGGGACTGCCTGGCTGGGAAGCACTGAACTACGAATTTGATTTGATGGTCAATCGGCCGGAAGAAATCGTCGACGAATGGGTGCGAGCCGGGGCTGCACGGATCATTCTGCACGCTGAAGCGAAAGGCGACATCGCCGCGGCTATCGTGAGGCTCGCCGGCGTTGTCGAGATCGGTCTGGCTCTGGATATTGAATCAGGCATGGAGATTCTCGAGCTTCACCACGAAAAGCTCCAGTTCGTGCAATGCATGGGTATAGATAATGTCGGATTTCAACATCAGGCATTTGACGATAAAGTCGTGGACAAGGTCAAACTCATCAAAGAACGCTATCCGGGATTACGTGTTTCAGTTGACGGCGGGGTCTCTCTGGAGACAGCGCCGAGGCTCATCAAGGCCGGCGCCGATCGTTTGGTGGTCGGTTCGGCGATATTTGGCGCTGATAACCCGATAGACGCACTGTCTCATTTCAGGGCGCTATAGCTGAATACAGTGACTCGTATCGGCATCTACGGGCGAGGCTGTGGACACTCAAGAGGCGACTTTACGATATAATTGTGGGGATGTCATTGATGTCTCTTACTGATGAAAAAGTCGCGCTGCTCACACAGAAGGCGGCCGAGATCCGTCTTTCCATTATCGAATCATTGATCGAAGCCAAGTCTGGCCACACGGCCGGGCCTCTCGGCATGACGGACATATTCACGTACCTGTATTTCCACGCCTTGAAGCATGATCCCAAGAATCCTTCGTGGGAATATCGCGATCGTCTGGTGCTCTCGAACGGTCATATTTGTCCGGTGCTCTATGCCACTATGGCCCACGCCGGATATTTCCCCGTGAGTGAACTCATGACACTGCGCAAACTCCATTCACGGCTTCAGGGACATCCGCATCGAGACTTTCTGCCCATGCTCGAGACTTCTTCCGGTCCGCTTGGCTCGGGCTTGTCGCAAACAGTCGGCATGGCCATAGCTGATAGGATTGACAACGGCCGCACTTCAGCCAAGCAGTTCTACACCATGATGAGTGACGGCGAGCTCGATGCCGGCAATTCCTGGGAAGGCGCCATGTTGGCTGGTAAGGAAAAGCTACAGAATCTCACAGCTATCATAGACCGCAATAACATCCAGATAGATGGTTTTACCGAGGACATCATGCCCTTGAATCCGCTCGTCGAGAAGTGGCGCAGCTGGAACTGGCATGTCACCGAGTGTGATGGCCATAACTTCAGGGACATAGATCGTGCCGTCGGCGAGGCGCATGCGGTCTTCGACAAGCCGTCCGTGATTATCGCTTACACCATTCCATCGAAGGGTATTCCTGAATTTGAGCGCAAGTTCGAGTGGCACGGCAAACCGCCGATGACGGAAGAGGAAAAGGCGACGGCCCTGCGCGCGCTCCGAACCATGGGTGGGAAGGTTGAGAGTACGCACCATAGCTAAGTCAAAGGTCAA
>JAGWLE010000023.1 GCA_028864955.1 Patescibacteria group bacterium
AACTTGTACTCGAAAAGAGGAAGGAAAACCACTGTCGGCGATCGGGCGGCACCTGGCATCACTGGAAGCTATTCAAAGCCGAATGGAAAGGCGAACTGAAGCGAAGCGAGGAAGAAACCAAACAAGCCGCTTGGTTCGATACTGCAGCTTTGCACGAGTTGGCTGACCACACAAAGAAGTATCTTGCCGAGGAAACATCTGAACCTGAATGGCAGGAAAACCCCGGTCTTGAACCGGTCATGTACGAGTTCCTCAAGGAATTGAAGATTATTTAGCCTGCTCGATGATGATCTGAGCTTCGGTCAGAACCTTTTCCGCAGCTTCTCCGTGTACCCCGATCTCGTCGAGGACGTTCGGCTGCCCGACGACATCGATACAGACCAGCACATTGTGTCCAACAAGCTCTTTCTTTTGATCTTTCGACAGGCTCGACAGACATGAGATCGGGTGAAGACCATTTTGTTCGATGATCTCATGGAGGTTATCCGTCAGCGGATAATTCCAGCCCAAAAGTTTGAGGCCGTAACATTCACCGTAACGAATGGCTTTGTCGGTGAATTTGGTGTTGGTGGTAAGCCAGCGTTCGGTGAGTTTTCTTTTGACTCCGCCGTAGTCGTAGTATTTGCCGGCAATGTCATCGAAGCGCGCTTTGACGTAGAGCGCGACTTTGAGGTCGGATTTCATGCCAAACTCGTTGTGGTATTTGGCCTCAACCATAGCCAGGCTGTCACCTTTCCAAGCGACAACATCAACCTCATGGTCGACGCATTGTCCGAGAACAGTCTGGTCTGTCACTGCCTCATAGCCCCACATTTGGAAAATGCGCGCGACGAATTTCTCAAAAGGAAAACCATCCGGACCGAGTTCCATCATCGCTCGTCGGATTGAGTACTTAACCGCGGCCGGTATCGAATGTTTGTGTAGGAGCACAAAGGCGCGCTTATAGATGTCGGCAGTTGTCATGCCTTCGTGGATTTCGCGTTCGACTTGATCGACGACATCATCGATGACATCGCTTTTTGTGCCGACACGCTTGAGTGAGCTCACCAGCTTCTCTTCCTCGAATAGTTCGTGCTGGCCGTTGGATTTGGTTATGGAGATCAGATGGTTCATCTCAGATGGAGGTCCGACCTAGCTAGGTCGGACCTCGCTGATTATACCACCAGCGACGCATTCATCGCCCCTGTAGATAACCAGGGACTGGCCGGGTGTGAGCGTGTCTTGAGGGTCCACGAATTCGATCCATGTCCCCGAAATGCCAGGCACTATGGAACGGATAGCTTGCAGCGGCTGCCTGTAGCGTGAACGAGCTCCATATGTGCATGAATCAGTCGCAGTTGGATCGATGTTATTATAGGTGACCGCTTCGCCACCAACCCAGTTCACGCTCGATATTTGTACATGCCGCTGGGAAGATATCTGCAGATGCCCAGCTCGCTTATTTGAAACAGTTATGGTGTTTTGTTCTACGTCTTTATCGACAACATAATACGGTTGATCTGATGAAGTATGATGCTGTCGATCAATGCGGAATCCGTGCCGTTCACCTATCGTGAAGAAAAGCGCACCTTGATGCGTGCCGATCGTCTCGCCTGCCTGATTGAGCACATTGCCTGGCTCTGCTTGGATGTAATGTGCCAAGAATTCCTTCACGTCGATTTTGCCGATGAAGCACAGACCTTGGCTGTCCTTTTTGTCAGCGTTCGGCAGGCCGAATTTTTTTGCCAGCCGCCGAACTTCAGGCTTAGTTAAATGACCCACTGGAAAAAGTATATGTTTGAGATCATCTTGTTTCAGCGTCCAAAGGAAATACGACTGATCTTTATTCGAATCTTTGCCAGCCAAGAGATTGCATCTTGTATCCTGCTTGTAACTTGCAACCCGTATCCTGTCACTTTGCTCCACGCGTGCATAATGTCCTGTTGCTATATAATCCGCACCCTGTTTCCTTGCCCATTCTGCAAACGCTCCAAATTTCACATATCTATTGCACATGACGTCAGGATTCGGTGTGCGGCCGGCACGATATTCAGCGATCATGTGATCGATGACGTCCTTTTTATACTGGCTTTCGAGGTCGAGTGTCAGGAACGGTATATCGAGATGCGCGGCCGCACGCATTGCTTCGAGGCGCTCGTGGCGCCAGGTGCATGTCAGCCAGTCAGGCTGCCAGACCTTGATGAATACGCCCGTGACGCTGTAGCCAGCTTTCTTGAGAAGCGCCGCCGAGACGGACGAGTCAACGCCGCCGGACATACCGACGAACACGCCTTGTCGCTGGCTCTTCATGGAGCGCAGTATACTGTCGGACGAGCTATCATTCAAGGTACCTCAGGCGGTTGGCGGCGTGCTGGGCCAGAGTGGCGGCATAATGCATCTGTCCGTCCTTGCCCGACAGGAAATACAGGTAATCGGACTTGACGGGATTGACGGTGTCCTCGATGGCTTCGTAGCCTGGATTGTCGATAGGCGTCGGCGGCAGTCCGGTATATTTGTATGTGTTGTATGGCGTGTCAGACTGCAGATCGCCGAGCGTCAGTTCGGCAGATGTCTTGCCGTAGAGATAGAAAAACGGCGCGTCAACTTGGAGAGGCATGCCCATGTCCAGGCGCTTCCACAGAATGCCGGCGATGATGCGCCGGTCGGTCGAAGAGGCGGCTTCCTTTTCCACGATCGAGGCCATGGTGATGACATCCGCCGGCGTGCGGCCGGACGCCTGGATATCGAGCAGCAACGGCTTCGTTTGTTCTTCGAACGTCCGCGTTAACAGCTGAATGACGTCCTGGGGCGTGGAATTTTCGTAAAAGTAATAGGTATCGGGAAAGAGCTTGCCTTCGAGCGGCTTGGCCAGGGCAAGGAAAGTCGCGCTGTCGAATTTTGGGATATCGGTTTTGAGCACGGCGGCCATGCCGGCTGAACTGATACCTTCATAAAAGGTGACCTTGATTTTCGGCAAATCCTGGATGCCATAGGCGGTGCGGTAGGCGACTTCGAGCGCTGACTGGGAGGAATCAAAAAGATAATCGCCAGATTTGATCTGCCGATGGCCGGTGAGCAGAACGACGAGCGTCTTATACAATGTAGCGGAACCGATGATGTGTCCGGCTGCCAAGGTGCCAGCTGCTTCCGATAAGGTCGAGCCGGGCTTTATCGTCACGATCTCATTATTTGGAAAATCGGCAGGCGCGGCATCAGCCAGCGCCAGAAAGACCAGAAGGACGGCAATGATGATACTGGCCGCCGCCAGTATGCGACGGCCGTACTTGCGCCAGACATAGCGTGTGAGCAGCATTCGGTGATTTGTTCGGGGTAGGTCGGAATTCATAATGACGATGGTCTATCTCCGTGCCGCGGCGCGTTAGACTGGCAGGTTTGTGGGTGCCTGGGCACGCTTGGATGGCACACGTTCAAGTGTTGGTATTGAAAGCACCGAACCCGGGAAGTGATATATCGTCGCCAATTCCTCCGTGTTCAACACCATCGTTTTTGACTTAAAAGGCGGATAAAATGACGAGCGTCTCTTGTAGGCCATCAGACCGACGCGTCCGTATCTGTTGCGTCTGAAATCTTTGTAATCTTTCCATGGCGCGTCCAGAGACGGGTGCCATTTCTTGCCGTTGGGCTTGAAGCCGTTCAACGATTCGCTGCTGAACTGCTTGAGGTTACCGATAAATCCGCCGATGCCAAACGGCGTATTGAATATCTCCTTCTTTGATATGTACAAAGTTCGGATACAGCAGTCGAAGGCTATCTTGGACAGGCTGCGGCCGATGGCTTCGACCACGTCTTGTTCCGGTTTCGAAATCGTCGGAAGCTTTGCGTAGCCGGTATCTGGATTGACTTCTCCGGCAACTTTGGTTTTCGAATCGCGCAGCAGGATGTTATTGATCTCCTCCTCGCCTTTCATTTTCCAGAGGTCTCCACGCTTGAATATATGCCCCGGCAACTTTTGGTCGCCCTTGTGGGCACGGATGGTGATCTGGTACCAGGCTTGTTGGTTAGGTCCGACTGAACCGAGAAATTCGATCAGTGGCAAAAGCGGATCAATCTTGAATTCTTCCTTTGGATCCTTGTCGAGTCCGTAGTCCACATACGTTCTGATGGGATACGGATCAGGCTTGGTAAACTCGAATTCTGCCGCCCAGATGCGTGTGACTTTGGGATCGAAATATGTGCCGCGGGCGTAATCCGGCACTTCGGTGACCTCGATGCCCGGGAATTGCGAATAGAGCGCCGTCATGACGCCTTGCTTGCGCCGATCTTCCGTCCATATGTAAAAATTGACGCGGCCTTCGATCGAGGCAATCTCCAGCGAATACCAGGGACGAGTCTCGCCTTTCCAATATTGCGCGTAGGCGCTGCCGTCAGAAGTGTTGTGCAATGAATTCAAAACCGATTCCATGGCCAAAGGCGACTTGAATGTGTCTTTGGGAAGTTTGAGCTGGAGGACCGTGTACTTCAGGCTCAGGAATTGGCTGGTCTGGACGTAGTCTACCCACAGCCCCCAAAAAAGCTTTGCCAAGAGAAATGCCAGGACGACCGGCGCGACGGTGACCATGGTTTCCAGACTATGCGGCCAGATGATCGTGTTGAAGTTGTTGACAAGAACCGTGACGGCTTGTTCTACGGGCATGAGTATATTATACCAGTCGTCGGCGAAAGCAGGAACAGTCAGTCCCGACGGTTCTATGCGGCGACCTTTATCTTTTCGCCCGATGGTAAGTATTTGCCATCCTTATCGCGCCTGAAATATTTGGGATTCTGGAGATTGACGACGATGGTGTTTTCCTTGACGTAGCGCTCCTTCATGACTTTGTCTATCACTTCCTCCTTCGTCAGAGGGCCGTTTTTTTCGAGGACGGTTCTGATGACGTCACGGACGACACCGGGAGCATATCCCCACTCGGCCAAAGCGTAGAGACCGCGGCCGACGAGCACGAATCGCGGATCCTTGATCAACTCATTGTGCGTCGTCGCCACATGAGCCTTCTTGTTGAACATGGTCGTGATCTGCTTGGCGACGTCGCGGAAATGTATGGGCGAGCCGTGCTTGCGTATCACCAGGAAGGCGTAGTCCCGCATGCCTTTGGTCTTGACGTTCGGCGAGCGCGCCACGCCCCAGTCGCCGAGCGGATTCTTGCCGATAACCTTGGAGATCTGCAGCCAGCGCTTGATGACTTCCTGATTTTTGTAGCGTTCCGAGACATCTTCGAGATGAGTCAGGAATTTGTTGATCATCTCCGATTCCGGCAGGAGATCTTGATTGTTCAGATTACCGTAGAGCTTGCGCAGTGCCTCCTCGACTTTCTTGGCCAGCTCTTCGTTGACGTGCCAACGATGGCGGAACTCCTCATCTTCCTTGCGCTTGCGGAACGGTTCGCCGACAACCAACAGGAAATATACGTGGTTCTGCAGGCTCCGATCTTTTGAAACATGGCCGAGGAAGTCGTCTTCGACGACGATGCCGCCCAAGGAATGAAGGATGGTTTCGATTTCCGTGAAAGCCGACTTTTCTTGCCTGTATTCTTCCGATTTGCGGATGTTGGCCAGAGCGTAGTTCTCGATCTGCCGGACGCGTTCACGCGTGATGCCGTAGAGTTTGCCGATGGCATCGAGGGTCATGCGATTCGTATCCTTGCCGAGGCCGTAGCGGTAGACGACAACCTCGCGGGCGCGATCCGGCAGAGATGACAGCAGCCTTTTGACGGTCTGTTTGGGCTTGAATGAGATGCTGGCGGTGGCCATATGAATGAATGTTATGGAAGTACCTTACCACTAGTCCTATTCACCTGTCAACACAATGTTGACAAGTCGGTCAGGTATCACGATAATCTTGGCGATCTTCTTGCCGGTCGTCCACTTTGCCGCCTCGGGCAGGGCGCGCGCCCGACGTTCTAGTTCGGTTGCGGGCCCGCCGGCGGCGGCCATGAATGAACCTCGCACGCGTCCGTCGACTTGGACGATGATGCGGACTTCGGTATCCGCGGCCAGCTTGGGGTCAAATGTCGGCCAGGCGCTGAGGTGTATGGATTTTTTGCCGCCGAGAGACATCCAGAGCTCCTCGGCGACATGGGGCGCGAACGGCGCCAGCAGTTTTAGATACGACTCATAGATGGTTCGGCCGACATTCGGCAACTTCTCGAATTCATTTACAGCGATCATCATCGTGCTTATGGCGGTATTGAAATGGAGATGCTGAATATCCTCGGTGACCTTGCCGATCGTCTTGTGCAATATCTTGGCGGCCGTATCCGAAGGCGCGCCCGGGACGATCTTCGTCCTCAATTTCCAAACGCGTTCGATAAATCGGCGGCAGCCGACGATGCTATCCGTGCTCCACGGGATCGATTGATCAAACGGACCCATGAACATTTCGTAGACGCGCAGCGTGTCTGCGCCGTAGGTCTTGACAATGTCATCCGGATTGACGACATTGCCAAAGCGCTTTGACATCTTGCGTCCATCCTCGCCCATGATCAGACCGACGTTTTGAAGCTTCCGGAACGGTTCGACGCTTTTGACACTGCCGATATCGTACAAAAACTTATGCCAGAACCGCGCGTAGATCAAGTGACGCGTGGCATGTTCCGCGCCGCCGACATAGAGGTCCACTGGCGACCAGTACTTCTCACGACGGGCATCGACCAGCCGCTTACTGTTTTTGGGATCCATATACCGGAGATAGTACCAGCTCGATCCCGCCCATTGCGGCATGGTGTTCGTCTCGCGTCGCGCCCGGCCGCGGCATCGGGGACATTTGACATTGACCCATGATCGTATGGCGGAGAGCGGCGACTCGCCGGTGCCTGTCGGTTCGTAGGATTTGACTTTCGGCAGCTTCACCGGCAGATCCTTTTCCGGCACGGGCACGACGCCGCAGTTTTCACAATGAATGATCGGGATCGGTTCGCCCCAATATCGCTGGCGAGAAAATACCCAGTCGCGAAGCTTGTATTTCGCCAGCCAGCGGCCCTGGGCGGCGGCTGTTATCTCCTTCATGATATCGGTTGAGTTCTGGCCGCTGAAGTTGCCGGAATCGACCAGGATCCCCGGACCGGTGTATGCCGACGAGCCGGACAGTCGTGACCAGAATATGGCGTTGAACGGCCGTCCGTCCAGATATCGCTGGATGTCGTGCTGTTCCAGCCAGATAGTGTCATGAAGGGATTTTTCGTGCTCCGAAACATCCTGCCGCGACTCATCGATGAGTTCGTAGTACCCCGGATATAGGATGGCTTGCCTGTTCTGATTCGAGTTCTTTGAAAAATAACGATAACAGACCGGCGCGCCGAGTGACCGGATAAAGCGCACGTGCGAATATCCGGTTTCCTCCGCTATTTCGCGCTGGCCGGCCTGCGGAACTGTCTCGCCGGCGTCTATGCCACCGGCCGTAGCGACGATCACGTCCTCGCCAAGATCGCTGATACCTTTCTTCTTTACGAACAGATATCTGTCCTCCGTGGGATGTTTGATGATACAGACGGCTGTCGGACGGGTCTGCGCCGGTTCCGCCGGCCGGAAAGCGTCGGACGAGTGCGTGCTGGTAAAGGTTTGCGCGATGACGGGCTTGATGGGCAGGCCGAACTTCTGGGCGAAGGCAAAATCGCGATCATCATGCGCGGGCACCGCCATGACGGCGCCGGTGCCGTAATCGGGCAGGACATAGTCCGCGATCCAAACGGGCACTTCTTCGCCGTTGATCGGATTGATGAGGCGGATATTCTTGAGCTCGACGCCAGTTTTCTCGCGATCGGCCGCCGCGCGCTCGATCTCGGTCTCTCGCGAAGTTTTGGCGATATAGGCGCGCACCTCGTCCTTGTTCTCGATGAAATTCATGCATTGGCTGATCCAGGGATGTTCCGGCGCTAAGACGACATAAGTCACGCCGTAGAGCGTGTCGGGACGCGTCGTAAAAACTGTAATGAGAGGTGTAACTGCCTTGAGGATAGCAGGCTCCTCGAGAGCGCAGAAATGCTCCTCCGTCGCTTTGATCTCGGTTAATGTGGCATTGAGATTCTTTGCAAGGACGTCGCGCAGATATCGGGCCCGTAAACGTTCTTCCGTGTCAGAAAGGACGGCGATTCTGCCGCCTGTCAGCTTCTGGATCTGCGCGTAATCAAAATTCCACTTGTAGCCCTTCCAATAGGGCCGGAAATCAGCTTGTTTAAAATCGGGGTCTATGGCCGGCGCCACCAGAACCAGGCCGGAAATCGGCCTATCGAGTTTCATGACGACCTTCAGGGCGGTGATCGAACCTAGGCTGTGCCCGATGATGACGGTACGGTCATCTATGCGGCAATTATTGAGCACGTATGCAACCTGATCCTCTTCATTCGGGTCGTTCGTATGCGGCAATTCCGGAGCCTCAACTTCATGGCCGCGTTTCTCGAGTTCGCGTTTCAACCAGGGAATGAAGTTGGTTTTGGCAGAACCCTGGTAGCCGTGAAGTATGACAAATCGAGGCTTCTTGTCCCTGATCGCCAGCCGGAAATCGATCTCCGCGCCCTGGCTTTTGCCTATCCAGTTTCGCTGCGCCTCTTTTATCGATTCCGGCCAATCGAGAAGCGCCGGCGCAACGGGTTGGTTTTTGAGAAAACATTTCCAGACATGCCTGTGCGCTTCGGGCGAGAGAAACTTCGTCATCTCCTCCCTCGTAAGCCAGACGACCTCGTGAATATCGCTTTCAGCGGCGGACAATTGATGCCGCTCGCCGTTTTCCAGCTCGAAATAGTAGCAATCGAAATGCGCGAAACGATTGACTTGCTTTGGCGCATGAAAGAATTTTGAATGCACGCGGCCGATGTGCCGGACCAAGCGCGGATTGATGTACCCCGTCTCTTCGATAATTTCCTGTCTGGCGCCTTCGGCCGGCGTTTGTCCGTGCTCGGGACCGCCGGTGATGAGTGTCTGCCAATCAACCTTCTTCCATTTGAGTCCGATATATTTGTCCTCCGACCAATGCTTGACGATGGCCATGATAGCATCGCGTTCAACGATGGGAATGCCCGCGCGATAGCCGCCGTCAGAACTTTGGTCGACGAAAACCGGCTCGTCGTGCGAATCGGTCGCATCAAGGTCGTTCAACAGTCGTTCGGCGTATTCGGTGATCTTGAGCACCCACTGGCGCATCGGTTTCCTCTCAACAGGCGTGCCGCAGCGTTCACAGCGTCCGTTCTCGACGTCTTCATTGGCCAGCACGGTTTTATCGGTCGGGCACCAATTGACGGGCTCGTGGGATTCGTAGGCCAAGCCCTTCTTCCACATCTCCAGGAATGTCCATTGCGTCCATTTGTAAAAATCCGGGTCAGTGGTATTGACTTCACGCGACCAATCATAGTCGAACCCGAGAATTTCCAGCTGCTTTTTATATCGCGCGACGTTTTTCCGAACGGCGATCGCCGGATTGGTCTTGGTTTTGATGGCGTAGTTTTCCGCCGGCAAGCCAAAGGCATCAAAACCCATGGGGTGCAGGACTGAATGGCCGCTCATGCGCATCATGCGCGAGACAACGTCGGTGGCGATATAGCCCTTGGGATGGCCGACATGGAGGCCCTCGCCCGAAGGGTACGGGAACATGTCCAGGGCGTAGAACTTGCCCTTGCCGGGGGCTTCCGTCGAGCGGTATATCCCGGAGGAAGCCCACTTCTCGCGCCACTTGCCCTCTATGGCGGCGGGGTCGTACGGGACGGGCTTTCCGGAGGCCTTCTTCATGGCCTTGAATGATAGCTCAAAAGCGCCGCCAAAAAAAGCCGCCCATGCGGGCGGCTCGGGACTGAAGGCGGCGGTCAGTGACTGAGGAGCATCGCCAAGGTGCCGCCGATGCCGATGACCAGCAAGGCTACCTGGACCCTGAACTGGAAGCGCCTGCTCCTTTCGGATGGCACGACCAGGCTGATCGGCACCCTGAATGGCTTGACCTGGACTCCCGGAGCCGGTTGGAACCGGAACCTGGGTTCATCGCTGAAACCGAACTTCTCATTTCGTCTGTTTCTCATAATACCTTTGGTTGATTTTGTGCAAGAACTGCGAAATCCTAACGCCTGCATTATACCACACTTACTAGAAATAGCAAGTGTGCCACTAGCAAGCCATACTATCACCTCCCCGCTCCGGAATCCAGATGCCGCCATGCTCCATGTTACCGGCCGGTACAAAGCGCTTGGTGGGGTTTCCAAAGAGTCTATGCTAATAGCAATGGGTGCGCGGTTCGGACATTCAATCCCGGATCGCGCGCTTTTCTTTTTCTTACACATTAAACTCTATAGAACTGCCATCTTCCAAATTCAAACCCCATCGGTCACCTTTCGGCTACAAGATGGGGCTAGTGCTAATCACCATCACGCATTAACTCAGGCATTTCGATAACAACTCCGAGTCTGTCGGGAAATCTCTTGATCAGAGCGCCAATCGCTGCTGCAGTTGATTCCCCGTAACCTTTGTTACCAGGCTCATTTTCATAATGTGTTCCTTTCAAACTCAATTTTACATTAGACTATACACATTATAGCAAGTGTTGTCAAGCACCGTGCTTGAACTCCATG
>JAGWLE010000083.1 GCA_028864955.1 Patescibacteria group bacterium
GAAACCGCTACGGCTGTCTCCCAGACGGCCGTTATACGATCCCGCCTGGCGCAGGCTCGGCGCGAACGTTTCATCAACGAATTTGCCCGTCTGACGCAGTTCGTGACCTGGCCGGCGCTCTGGGTGGTTATCAACACCTTATTCAGGCTAGATATCCACAATCGCCAGAGTTTCAGCCGAGCCCGCCAGCCATTTATCATCATTTCAAATCACATTTCGTTTTACGATTGCTTCCTGTACCGCCTGGTTCTCGGAGCGTTCACGCCGCATTTGCCGCTTCGGTTTATGGCGGTCAGGAAATTTAATTGGAAATTCCTCAATTTTTTGGCGTCTATCGGTTTGATAGATTTCATCTACTCTCTTTTCGGTGTTTTTACGGTCGTGCCCGGCCGCGGCGTCGGACGCAATCTGCGCGAAGCCCTCGACATCCTGAATGTCGGCGGCAACGTCGTCATCTATCCTGAAGGCAAGATCACCGTCGAAGGCCGTGTCGGCGAGTTCAAAAAAGGCGCGGCCGTGTTGGCGCGCCAGACGGGCGTGCAGGTCGTGCCTGTGTCATTCCGCGATTGGGGCGGTTTCTGGAGGCGGAAGATCGTCGTCCACGTCGGCGAGCCGATGACGGCCGAACCGTCGCGATCGATCGCCGACATCACCCACTCCTTCCATCGCGCCGTGTCTGATCTGTATGACGCGAAGTGACCGGCGGCACGTCATCTGTACAACGGCGAAAAGGCGGCGCATATCATGATGGCAACTTCGCCGGCGCAGGCCAGGCCAAGTACGGCTGGCAGGCTGCTCTCGTAAATTTGCAATTCTTTGGCGCGTCCATCGCCGCGGGCGCTGCAGGCGTACGCCGGCAATTCATCGATGATCAAGCCGGAACCGAGAAGGAAGACGCAGGTCCATGGGACAGATGGTCCAAAGAACATGGTCCGCAGAGCGGTGACGGCGCAGTAGAGGAGTCCCCAGTGGCCGTGATGGATCGGCCAGCCGGTGATCCGGGAGGTCAATCCGCGCGTCTCGAACCAGTGGGGAAAGATGGCGAACTTGCCTCGCTGCCAGAATATGGGGAAGCCGAATGCGAGCACGAATAGCAGTATATTGTTTTGGAGTTTCATATCTGCCCGTACCTTAGCAGATATTCTATGAATGTCGAGAGAGCGGCAATTTGATGGTGACGGTGGCGCCGGTGCCGGGTCCATCGGAGCGGATATCGAGTTCGCCGTGGTGCGCCCGAACGATGGCTCGCGCCACCGAAAGACCGATGCCCATGCCGATAGGATGCGCCTGCCGGGCATCCTTGCCGCGATAGAAGAGCTGGCCGAACATTTTCTGGCGGTCTTCAGCCGAAAGCCCCACGCCGGTATTTTTGACAACGAGCTCGAATGTTTCATCCTGTATCCGCGGCTCTATGGAGATAGTGCCGCCTTTTTTGTTGTAACGTACGGCATTCTCGATCACCACCAGGATGACTTCGCGGATTTTCGAGACGTCAACCGGAATATGTGGCCAATCCGACTCATCTTCCGGGTAACTGATCGTGACCCCCATATCTCCGATGTTGATGTCAAGCTCATGAAGTATGTCCTTGATCAATGGCAACAGGGAAGCTTGGTCGATCGTCAATATCTGTCCGCCGACCTTGAGCGTCGTGATGGAGAGAAAATCGTCAACGATCTTGATCAGCCGGCCCACGGCCGTATTCGTGTCCGTCAGAGCTTTTTGTAGGCCGTCATTGAAGGTGCCATATTTGCCGCCCATGATGTTCTCCAGTTCCCAGCGGATACTCGTTACCGGCGTGCGCAAATGATGCTGGGTGATCATGATGAATTGATCTTTTGTCTCATTCAGTTTTTCCAATTCCCGCCGCGCATGCTTCTCCAATTCGTACGCATGGCGAATCTCCTTCGTCTGCTCCGCAACTTTTTGCTCAAGATGCGAATTAAGGTCAGCCATCTTCTCTTTTTGTTGAGCCTCACGTAGCGAAATGCGGATGACATAATATACAAGGATGATATAGACTAGAAACGGAATAGTACGCATCCAAATATTTTGTTCAATGTTGATGAAAATGTTTACAAAAAATATTACCGTCATCGCAATCGCAAGTACCTCAGTTGCGACAGCTTGAACGTTCATTTGTTGATGTCTAATTATTGAATACGAAAAAATTGGGACCC
>JAGWLE010000084.1 GCA_028864955.1 Patescibacteria group bacterium
ACGCCGGCGGCCATGCGCATCTGCAGATCATTGAGAAAATCCATCGGATGGTAGCGGTGCGCGTAGGGATGATCCTTGAGAATGACTCCGGTAGTTTGCCTGATCTCGGCCAGGTTCATCGTGCCGGTCTGGTGGATGACCTGATAACGGTTGAGAAGTTCGGGCAGGGCCTCGATCAGGATATCGTTGATAGCTTGTGCGCCTTGGGAACCGCCGAGTACGAAAACAACCGGCGTGCCTTGCTCCAAACCGAGGTATTCATGGGCGCCATTGGACAGGGGCAACATGACATCGCGGCGGATGGGATTGCCCGTATAGGCCACGCGATCGGGATGTTTTGGAAAATAGGCCGCTGCCTGAGGGTATGAAAGAGCGACGCGTTCAGCGAATTTGCCCGCCCAGGCGTTGACTCTGCCGGGTTTGCTGTCGGACTCATGAATAACCACCGGAATGCGCAGAATCCGCGCGGCTACCAGCGCCGGAAAGCTGGCATAGCCGCCTTTGCCGAAGACGACATCAGGGTAGATGAAAAACATGCGTATCAGAGCCGTCAGACAGCCTGAAGCGGTTTTGACGGCGTCAGTCAGATTCAGAAGTGAAAAATAGCGGCGGACCTTTCCGGCCGGAACTGCCACGAATTCGAGTCCGACGTCGAAAAGGGCTCTGGGGTTGTATTTTGACGGCGCCATGTAATAGAGCTGCGGCGAAATGATCTTGCGGTCCTTGACGCGGTCGTGCACACCCTCGGCGACGGCAATGATCGGGTAGAAATGTCCGCCTGTGCCGCCGCCGGTGAAGAGGATCTTCATGGTATTCTACAGTGTACTATGTTTGGAGACGTTTGCCACTATTCCGGCCGTCATCAGTGTGATGACCAGAGCCGTGCCGCCATGAGACACGAATAAAAGCGGCACGCCGGAGAGCGGCAAAATGCCGAGCATGGCAGCCATGTTCATGAATGATTCGGTGATGATGAGGATGCCGATGCCGATGACCAGCAGACTGCCGAAAATATCGGGAGATTTTGTGCCTATGCGGAAGATGCTGGCCGCCAGGAGGACATATATGATGAGAAGGCCGACCGAGCCGACGAATCCGAATTCTTCGGCGCCTACGGCAAAGATCGAGTCATCCGTCGGTTGCGGCAGATAACCGAACTTCTGGATGCTCTGGCCGAAGCCGCGGCCGAATATCCGACCGGAACCGATGGCTATGAGCGACTGGTTGATCTGATAGCCGGCGCCCTGTGCGTCACTGCCGCGGTCGAGGAATGTCGTGACGCGTTCGAGGGCATAGGGCCTGACCAGGATGACGCCGCCGACGATGGCAGAGAGGAGTGCCAGCGCGACGAGCACGTGGCGGATGCGCATGCCGGCGATGATGAACATGACGAGGGTGGTCGCCGCGATGATCACGAGCGTATCGGTATCGCGTTGAGTCAGGAGCAGAACGCTCAAAATGCCGGTGATGGCGGCATACGGCAAGAGTCCGTATCTGACGGTTCGCACGCGATCTTTGGCGTAATACGCCCAGGCGGCGACGTAGATGATCAGCGCAACTTTCAGCAATTCTGACGGCTGGAACGAGAGCAGGCCGACATTGATCCAGCGCGAGGCGCCATTGACATGCAGAGCCAGGCTGGGAATGAAGAGCAGCAGATTGATGAGGATGGCGGCGCCAAGAATGATCAGCGCGTATTTGCGCAGCCAGACATAGTCTATTTTTGAAAAGACATAGAAGACCGCGATGCCGATGATCAAACTGATAGTTTGCTTGATGGCGACCGTGCCAAAAGTTCCTCCGCCTTGGGCCAGGAGTCCGAGCGACGCCGAAAGGAATATGACAAAACCGAAGACGGTGAGGATGCCGACGGAGATGAGGAAAAAGCGATCAATGTGCTGGCTCCGAGATGACATTATGAGCCTATTGTATCTTGGTTTGTCGCGGATTCGGGTGTGGATTGCTTGAACGCCTCTATATCCTTGCGCACGGCCTCATATTCGGGCAAGTCTTCAATCTTGGAAATACCGAGGTGCGAGAGGAGCTGCAAAGTCGTCCTGTAGAGAAAGCTCCGCGCGTCTCCGGGGTTTTCGGCTCTCTCAACCAGTCCTCGAATGAGGAGGTTTCGCAAAATGAATTGAGAATTGACGCCTC
>JAGWLE010000024.1 GCA_028864955.1 Patescibacteria group bacterium
TTATTAAGTTTTCTCGCCGTAATGAATAATTCGCCTTGCGGGCGAATAAGCTGACATCTGGAATATATCATACTATATTATAAAAAGCAACTCTGGTTTTCCGAAAAATGGGTTATAATGGCTAACGGTGTTGGCTCACCTCTGACTACCCAAGGAACTTTAGATACAGACTAACGTCTAAAGAAAGGAAAGTAGAGTTATGAGTCTACGTTGTATGAGTGAAGAGGCGGCGTTATGCCATTTGACAAAACCACCCCAGCGACGGGTGTCAGCGTCCGTACCGTACGTTCAGCCGTGGGCAAACTACAGTGAGTTCGTTCATCTTCAGGCAAAAAATCCTGAACTCGGTCCGCCCATCGGACTTAGGTCTCTGGGCGTCAAAGGGAGCGACTTGGTCCAGGCCTGCGCGCACAAGGACCACGGCATAAGCGAGGCGGCCCGAACATATCTCGATCATCGAAAGTTCGTGCCGCAATGCCGGGGAACTCTCAATCCGATCGTTTTTGTCCGCGCTCTGGACATGATGACGTTCGGATTCGGCATCCATGTCGGCATCGGTCTCCATGACCTGCCTGACATCATTGGCAAGTATAACGGCTATAGTGCGCCGACCCTGGATGTTGTCGTGCCGTTAGCCTCGGCTATTGACGAGGGCGACATGGATTGCATGATGGCTTTCGAGATCATCGTCCCATCTGTGCGCCTCCATCCCTTCGATCGTATGGAACCGATGATTTCCATTCATCGCTTGTCGCCGACCGTGCCGTATCGCATCGACGCTCATTGGCGGCCAAAAACAGCCATACTCGGGCCCGGCACGCTTCTGGCCATCGTCAAAAGTGGCGGTGAGACGGTAAAGTAGCACGTTCCCTCTGCGGGCCCCGCCCGCCAGCCGTTCGACAGTCATTCGTTGGGCGGCTTTTTTGTCTGTCAATGATCACGCAACTTTCTTATTAACAGCCGTTTTGACCGGATCCTTGATACAATATGAGGCATATGTTCGTCGAAGATGCCCAGCTTTACAAGTTCATTCTTGATTCCGGTTTGGTTTCAAAGGCAGATCTCGAGGAAGCCAAGACGGAAAGCGAAAAAAAGAACAAGCGCCTCGGCGATGTGCTTGTTGAGGCCGGAAAGATCAATGCCGACAATTTGCGGCGCATGCAGGCCTATGTGCTCGGTATCCCATTCGTGGACCTCAAGAGCCGCAAGATTCCTTTTGAGACACTCTCGCTTATTCCGGAACCGATTGCCCGCGGCCACAATATCGTGGCGTTCAAAAAAACCGACGTTTCTCTGGAGGTTGCCATGCTCGACGTCAACGACCTGTCAGCTATCGATTTCATCAAGAAGAAAGTCAATCTCAAGATTTTGCCGCGCTTGACTGACACTGATTCGATCAAGGAAGCGCTCGTGCAATACCAAAAAAGCCTCAAGGCTGAATTTGGCGACATCATCCAAAAGGAGACCGCCACTTTGCGCATGATATCGGAGGAAAAAGGGGAGGCGGTATCGGAGGCCGATCTAAAGAAGATCGCCGAAGACCTGCCGGTCGTGCGTATCGTTGATACGCTCATCAAGCACGCTATTCTCCAGAACGCTTCAGATATCCATATTGAACCCATGGAAGATCAGGTCTTGGTGCGGTACCGCATAGACGGTCTCCTGCATGATGCCATGGTTCTGCCGCGCCAAGCCGGACCGTCTGTCACTGCCCGCATCAAGGTGCTGGCAAATCTCAAACTTGATGAAAAACGCCTGCCGCAAGACGGCCGATTCAAGGTCGACATGTCCAACGAGAAAGTCTCGTTTCGCGTTTCCATTCTGCCGACCTACTATGGCGAAAAAACCGTCATGCGCCTGCTCCGGGAGAGCATTTCAGGATTTACGCTTGAATATTTAACCTTCCATGGCGAGAGCCTCGAGCGCATTCACAAGGCGCTGACGCAAACCACGGGCATGATTTTGACGACCGGCCCGACGGGCTCGGGCAAGACAACGACGCTCTATACCATGCTCGATATTCTCAACACCCCCGACGTCAATATTTCGACGATCGAGGATCCGATCGAATATCAGATGGCGCGCATCAATCAGACGCAAGTGCGGCCGGAGATAGGCTTCAGTTTCGCGCAAGGCATACGCACGCTCGTCCGGCAGGACCCGGATATCATCATGGTCGGCGAGATCCGTGACGGTGAAACGGCGGCCCTGGCTGTCAATGCCGCCTTGACCGGCCACCTGGTGCTCTCGACTCTGCATACCAATAGCGCGGCCGGCGCCATACCGCGTCTGCTCGACATGAAAGTTGAATCGTTCCTGTTGGTATCGACTCTGGATATCGTCATCGGCCAGCGCTTGGTGAGACGGCTGACGGATACCAAGGAATCCTACAGGCTTACCAAGGATGAGTTTGCCGAATTAGAGAAGCTGGTCAATCTCGACCGCGTGCTCGAAGCTCTCAAGTCGGAAAAGATAGTCAAGCCGGCCGATACCTGGGAGAAGATCCTATTCTGGAAGCCGGTCAAAGGTCAGGATGATGATGGTTTCAAGGGCCGCGTGGGCATCCATGAGGTTCTCAAAATGTCCCAGCCGATAAAGGACCTCATCATGAAGAATGCCACTACCGGTGAAATCGAAGCGCAGGCAACAAAGGAAGGCATGTTGACCATGCTCGAAGACGGCATATTCAAGTGCGTACAAGGTCTGACCACTATTGAAGAAGTTTTGCGCGTTGTCAGCGAATAAGGCGCGCCACATATCTCATGTCACACTTTATTTTTAAAGCGAAGAAATCAACCGGCGAGACGTATAGTGGTGAACGCGATGCCAAGGATCGTTACGAACTCTATCGAATGTTGCGTGAAAGCGGCGATGAGATCGTCGAGTTCAAGGAAAAGGCGGCGCGGAGCGCCTTTAACGTCAATATCAGTTTTGGCTTTCTCGGTACGCGAGTCAAGATGATAGAGAAGATCAATTTCGCGCGCAATCTCGGATCGATGTTGCAAGCCGGATTGCCGTTATCACGCGCTCTCGGCGTACTCGAGCGGCAGATCCACAACAGGGGTTTCAAGCAGATCATAGCTGATATTCTCTCTGAAATAGACAAAGGTACGACATTTGCCGATGCCTTGGCTAGGCATCCAAAGGTTTTTCCGCCGATATTCGTCTCTATGGTGCATGCTGGCGAACAGTCAGGCACGCTGGCCGAGGCGCTCAAAGTCATTGCCACGCAAATGGACAGCACCTTTTCCTTGGAGCGGCGCATTCGCGGAGCCCTGATGTATCCAGCGGTGATTGTCACGGCCATGATCCTCATAGCCATACTGATGTTCATCTTCGTGGTGCCGACGCTACTCAAGACATTTACCGACCTCAAAGTCCAGCTGCCGATCACTACGCAGATCGTCCTCGGCATATCGACTGTCCTGCGTCAGTATGGTCTGGTCGTTCTGGTGATCCTCCTCATTGTCTCGGCGGCTTTTTGGTGGTGGTCAAAGCGGCCTTCTGGCAAACGCGTCATACACGCAGTCATCCTTAAGATCCCTTTGGTCGGCGGCCTGGTTCAGGAGGTAAATACTGCCCGTACGGCTCGGACGCTATCGTCACTTCTAGGTTCCGGCGTGGACGTGGTTGAGTCGGTGTCTATCACCAGCGAGGTTATCCAGAACGTCCATTTTCGCAGAGTTCTGAATCAAGCGGCCGAAGCCATCAAGAAGGGCGAACTGATGTCCAAAATATTTGGCGAAGCCGGCGCCAAGCTGTACCCGGCATTTTTCTCGGAAATGATGAACGTCGGTGAGGAAACGGGTAAAACCGGAGAAATGCTTCTTGGCGTGGCTCATTATTACGAAGAAGACGTCGACCAAAAGACCAAGGATATGTCGACGATCATCGAGCCATTTCTCATTTTGGTTATCGGCGCGGCAGTCGGTTTCTTTGCCGTGTCAATGATTACGCCGATGTACTCGCTCGTCAACGCTATCAATTAGCTCATGAAGTCCGTTCAAAACGGTTTTACACTGATCGAAGTAGTCGTGGCAGCGGCAGTTTTCGTGATCGTGGCGGTTGGGGCATACCAGGCTTTCGTCGGCCTCTTCCGGTTGATCGATATCGGTCAATATCAGGAATTGGCAGTCGATGCCGCGCACGAAGAAATGGAGATCATTCGCAACATGCCTTACGCTGACGTCGGCGTGGTCGGCAGTATTCCCAACGGCAATGTGCCGTACCAGCAGACGGTCATTCGCGGCAATATTCCGTTCACGATCACAGCCATCATACGCAATATCGATCTGCCGGCCGATGGTACGGCTGGAGGTACGCCCAACGACACGAATCCGGCGGATAACAAACTTGTCTCGCTGACTGTCAGCTGCACTGGCTGCTACAACATGCAGCCAGTGACTATCACCGGCCAGGTGGCGCCGCTGGCACTTGAAAATACCAACTCGAATGGTTCATTGTTTATACACGTGCACGATTCGCTCGGCAAGCCGATTCAGGGCGCGAATGTCACGGTCACCAGCACTTTGGGAGCCACGGTGAACGACGTCACTGATGAAACGGGCACGCTCGAGCTTGTCGGCGTGCCGCCCGGCACAAATGCCTATCATATCGTCGTCACCAAGGCCGGCTATTCGACTGATCAAACCTATACGCCCGGCGCTGGCGTAACCAACCCAGACTCGACCGTGGTCGTCGGCCAGGTCACTGATGTTTATTTCTTTATCGATAAGCTGTCCGCCATTTCGGTGGAAAGCGTCTCGCCGACCTGCGCGGCTATCGGCAATTACCATTTCCATCTCACAGGCTCGAAGATGACTGGCACCGGCCAGCCGAAGTACAGTCAGGATCTGGTGACTAATTCGAACGGCTTACTGACTCTCAATAACATGGAATGGGATTCTGCAGGATATACGCTCACACCCAAGGACACAGTCAATGATCTAGCCGGCCTCAATCCGGTCAATCCGATCGTGCTCAACGCTGGCGCGTCCATAGGCCTGCAGCTGACCGTCTTGCCAAAAAACGGCAATGCCCTGATGGTCTCGGTCGTGGATTCTTCTGGTTTACCGCTGCCGGGCGTGAGTGTCGAATTGCAGAATGGTGTAGGTTATGATACGACGCTTGTCACTGGCCAGGGATCTATAAATCAGACTGACTGGTCGGGCTCTTCCGGTCAAAGTCAATATGTCGATCCGACCAAGTACGATTCGGATTCGTTTGCTGACGTGACGTCGGCTCCGGGAAATATCCTCATATATAAGGACGGCTTCGGCAATTATGCCCCATCGGCCTGGCTGGAATCATCAACGTTCGATACGGGCACCAGCAGTAACTTCTACAACATCATCTGGCAGCCGACTAGTCAGGCATCGCCAACAACGACGGTACGTTTGCAATTTGCCACGGCTTCAACGTCACTGCCGGACGGCAGCTGGAATTTTACCGGCCCGGATGGCACGTCGGGTAGCTACTATACCGTTTCCAATTCATCGATGAATCCGGTTTTGGACGGCAACGAATTCGCTCGTTACCGCGTCTACCTGGATACTCTTGATCAGGGACTGACGCCTGACGTCTCGGATGTCGGCTTCACTTATACATCAGGGTGTATTCCGCCCGGCCAAGTGATATTCCAGAGCTTGTCCACCGGTTCGTACACGCTCAATATCTCTAAAACCGGCTACACGGCAGTGACAAACGCGCCGGTCACGGTTTCCAGCGGATGGCAGGAATTTGATCAGACTCTTTCGCCATAGTTTTATGAATACTCCTCATCATAAAGCATTTGTTTTCAGCCGCTATTCCGGCGGCTATACCTTGGCTGAATTGCTGGCTTCCATAGCCGTGCTCACGGTCATTCTCGTCGCTATCTACGCTTTTGAGGCGAATGTCTTTGTCTACAACAATGAAATCCAGACGCAGATCACGAATGCCTGGCAGGCCGAGTCGGTGCTTTCGACCATGGCCAAGGAAATCCGTACTATGGTGCCGTCAGGGAACGGTTCGTATCCGATCGCCAGTGTCAGTTCGACGTCGATCACATTTTTTTCCAATGTTGACAGCGATACGGCGGCTGAAGAGGTTAAATATTTTTATTCGACGTCAACGAACACGCTCTATCGTGGAGTGATTCAACCGAGCGGCAATCCGCCTGTCTATACCGGCTCCGAAACGGACAATGTTTTGGTAAATGGCGTACGCGCGTCGTCTACCTTGCCGCTATTCCAATATTTCGACGGCTACTACGAAGGAACCAGTTCGCCTTTGAACGTCGGTAACCTTTCCATTTCCAGCATCCGCTTGGTGCGCATCAATCTGACAGTAGATACGGACGTCAATCGCAGTCCGCTGCCGATCACGTATACTACTAGCGTATCGATCCGTAACCTCAAAAGCAATCTATGAAAAAAGGCATCGCTCTCGTAAACGTCATCGTCTTTGCCGCCGTGGCCATCACAGTTCTCGTTGGTCTCGTCAACTGGGGCGCGCAAACCGTTGGAACGATCCGGACGTTGACGCAAAGGGAACAGGCCGACCAGATCGCCGAGGCCGGCATCGAATACTATCGCTGGCATCTGGCGCATTTTCCCACGGATTACACGGACGGCACGACCACACCCGGTCCCTATATCCATCCATTTGATGATGCTTACGGCAACCAGATCGGCCAGTACAGCCTGACCATCATCCCGCCGACGATCGGTTCCACGCTGGTAACCGTCAAATCAACCGGTACGCTGACGGCTTTTCCAACCATTCAGCGCACTATTCAGGCCACTCTCGGCAAGCCGTCTTTTGCCAAATACGCGTTTGCCGCGAATGATTTCATGCGCTTTGGTTCAGGTACGGTCGTAAATGGCCCGATATATTCAAATGACGGCATCCATTTCGACGGCGTGGCGCTCAATACGGTCTCGAGCGCGTTGGCCACGACGACCGATCCTGATAACGGCAATGCCCTCGAATGGTCGGTGTTTACCAAATCGGGCACTGCCGACCCGCAGCCGTATTCGCCGGCCTTCAGTGCTATTCCGCAGCGCACGGACGTTTTCGTGGCCGGTCGCCAGATATCGCAGCCGAACATAAGCTTTTCAGGCATTACAGCGGATATCAGCACGCTTCAAGGCTTGGCCACAAGTTCGTACAATATACCGGCTTCCGGAGCCAAGGGTTACGAGATCGTCTTTAGCTACAGTGCGGGCACGACGACGTACAAGCTATACAAAGTAACTGGCTTGGCTTCGCCCAACGGCTGTACCAATGACGCCAATGAAGCAAATTGGGGGGCGTGGTCGACGACCACGGAGACGGCGTATCCAAATTCGGGCAGTAACACATTTCACCTGCCTGCCAACGGCGTTATTTTCGTGAATGACAATGTCTGGGTAAGCGGTACGGTCGGTCACGCGCGTATCACCATCGTCGCCGGCAAATTGCCGCAGCCTGCCACGCCGCCGGACATCATTGTCAATAACAATTTGAAATATACGTATAAAGACGGCACTGACGTCATCGGACTCATTTCGCAGGGCAATATCAGTGTCGGCCTTTACAGTCTCGACAATCAGGAAATAGACGCCGCCATGGTCGCGCAAAACGGGCGTATCGGCAGGTTTTACTACAATACGAATTGCCACTCGTCGGGCAATTCGGAGTGGCATCGGACGACGCTTACGATCTATGGCATGATCGCCACGTTCATCCGTTACGGTTTTACCTGGACCGGCATAAACAACTACAATTGCGGCGGCACGGCCGGCTGGATAGCCAGCGGTTATTGCACGCGCAATATCACCTATGATCCAAACCTTCTCTACGGGCCGCCGCCATCGTTTCCGCTTTCTTCGAGTCAGTACGTGCCATTGCTCTGGCAAGAATTGTGACGCGTTTTCAAACATGTCAGAACAGGCTACAATGGGGAGATCATGGCCAATAAAATACTGATTGTCGGCAACTGGAAGATGAACCCTCTTGATCCTGAGGCCGCCAAAGCCATAGCGCGCAAAACGAGGACGACGGCAGCCGATCTCCGGCGTACCGAGGTTGTGGCTTGTCCGCCGATAGTATTTGCCAGTCTGATCATGCCACGCGATAAAGCCGTTCATTTTTCTGTCGGCGCCCAGACCGTTTCGATGCATGAGAGCGGCGCTCATACGGGCGAAGTCAGCGCTTTAATGTTGAAAGAACTGGGATTGACGCACGTTATCGTCGGCCACTCGGAGGAGCGGGCGGCCGGACTCACCGATGAAATGGTTGCCAAACGGATCTTGGCCGTGCTTTCGGCCGGACTCACGCCGATCCTCTGTGTCGGCGAAGCCGTGCGCGACGACAACGGCTCGTATTTTGATCACGTGAAGATCCAGCTCAAGGCCAGCTTGGCTGGCGTGACGCAAAAATCCGCCAACGACATTGTCGTGGCGTATGAACCTGTCTGGGCGATCGGCGCTGCCGCCGCTATGCAGCCCGAGCAAATACGTGAGATGGCCATCTTTATCAAAAAAGTCTATTCGGATCTCTACGGCAGCGCCGCCGGCCTCAAGGCGGCCGTGCTTTACGGCGGTTCGGTCAACTATACCAATGCCGCGGAGATCGTCAGCCTCGGCCAAGTCGATGGCCTGCTCGTCGGCCGGGAATCGGTCAATCCGCGGGGTTTTGCCGATCTTCTAAAGTCCGTCGATGCCGTTTCCTAAATTCGCAGCATGAAGACTCTCCGCGATATTCAAGTGCTCGAAGGCGTCAATGTCCTGGTACGCGCCGATTTCAACGTACCCGTGCAGAACGGCCTCGTGACTGACGGTTTTCGCATAGCCTCAACCTTGCCGACCATAGATTTTCTTCGTCGCAAAGGAGCGCGGATCATCCTCATCAGCCATCTTGAAGCCATCGATGGCGGAAATGGCACGCTGGCGCCGATAGCCGACCATCTGATCAAACTCGGACAGCCGGTGCGGTTCATCAAAGAGTGGAAATCGGCGCACGAAATCATCGAGCGCCTCGATAACGGCCACTGCGTTCTTCTTGAAAATGTACGCCTCTTTGAAGGCGAGAAGAAGAACGATCCGGCTTTTGCTGCCGAGCTGGCTTCATTGGCTGATATATACATAAATGACGCATTTTCCGTCTCACACCGACAGCACGCCTCCATCGTCGGAGTTCCCAAACTGCTGCCGAGTTATGCCGGCCTGCAGCTCGAAAAGGAGATAGCCAATCTTTCCCGGGCGTTTGATCCCTCCCATCCGTTTCTCTTCATACTGGGCGGAGCAAAATTTGAGACAAAATTGCCGCTTTTGGAAAAATTTATGAAGATCGCCGATTTTGTTTTTGTTGGCGGAGCGCTGGCCAATGACTTGTTTAAGAAAAAGGGCTACGAAATCGGCCAGTCGCTGACGTCCAAAGGAGATATTGATCTCCGTCGGATCGCGGACAGCGCAAAACTGCTCCTGCCAGTGGATGTGATGAATCAGCAGCAGAGCATCAAGGCGGCGGATTCGCTGGACGCAGCCGACCGTATCATGGACTCCGGTCCCAAGACAGTCGATCTACTGCACGAACGCATCAATCAGGCCAAGTTTATCCTCTGGAACGGGCCGCTCGGACTCTATGAAGACGGGTACCGCGGTCCGACTCTCGAGCTAGCCAAACTCTTGGCGGCGGCCACACTCCGCGGCGCTCTGACGATCGTCGGCGGCGGCGACACGCTGGCCGCTATCGCCGCGCTCGGCATCGAAAAGGACTTTACTTTCATCTCAACAGGCGGCGGCGCCATGCTTGATTTCCTGGCGCAAGGAACGCTGCCTGGCATAGAAGCTTTAGAATATTCCGTGGATTGAATCGCAGCCGATCATACACGCCGACGATTTTCTACCGTTCCGTCGCCAAGGCGACGAGCAGCTTATTTTTGTGCGTCTCGAAGTCGGTGGCCTGACCTTCGACCTTGTTATTTGGAAAAACCCAGATATGCGCGTGCGGCACTTCATCGCCCACGACCTTCGAGAGGATCCAGTCGGTGTCATAGGCCTTGCGCTGGGCCAGAGCCAACTTCTTGGCGACTTCGAAATATGCGCCAACGCGCGGAATATCCCAGACCCAGCGGTAGTGCTTCTTGGGAATGACCTGAACGTGTCCGGGCGTATGCGGATGGATGTCAAGGAAGGCCATAAACTCCTCGTCCTCGTAAACGATATATGCCGGGATTTCCTTGGAGACGATTTTACAGAAGATGCAGTCGCGGTCTTTATTCATGCACGTATTCTACATGGTACAATCCTTGCTGTGAAATACGGCATCAGACGTCGATTGACGGCTACCGAACGTGAAAAACTCGCACTGCATTCGGATATTTTGGCGCACCTCTTATTTCATCGGGGGATAACTTCAGAGGAG
>JAGWLE010000025.1 GCA_028864955.1 Patescibacteria group bacterium
AAAAGATGGATCGTCACTAAATATGGATCGTCACTAAGCACTAAAGCAAGCACGATCAGCCAAACCTTATCAGACTAATGATTCCCCAATCACCATGAACATAAAAACATTCTTGAAGGCTTTTCCCGCCGTGTGCCTGGCCGCCGTATTGCCAGGCCTGCTCTACGCGCAGGTTTCCTCGACGACGCCGAATACGGATACCAGCACGAGCACAGCCAGCAGCACGTTTGACCTCTCAGGTTCATCTTCGCCGGCGGACATGAGCGACACCGCGACCGCCACGGCCACAACCACTCCCAGCCCGAGTCCGGTCCCAAACAGTAAGAACAATACCAGCGGCGCGGACTCGATCACCGTCCTCGGCGAGGGCGACACGGTCACGAACGGCGTCGATCTGGAAATACAAAATTTGCAGAATGAGATAAATTCATTGGATTCGACCGTGGCCACCATGCAATCGCAAATTGCCGCGCTTATGTCGGAACAGAGTGCCGCAGGCAGCAGCACCGCGACCAGCACCGCGACCAGCAGCGGCGTCGGTTCGAGTGCGAGCGCGATCGCGGCTACAGTGTCACCGAGCAGTTGGAACATTCCAGCCGGCGGCCATGTTGACTTTAACGGCCGGGAATTCGGCATGAATGAGTCGGTCGTTGTCATACAGGATGGCAATCAAGTTGCCACAGCTCGCGCCGATAGCGGAGGCAACTTCAGCACTGGTTCGCTTACGATGCCGCTAAATCCGGGCAACTACACATATTCATTCATAGGCACGAATAGCGGCAAGACCGCTTTGGTCACGATCACCGTCATGTGACGGCTACTGAAGGATAGGCCGCCAGGCGCCATCTCCGCGGGGATGGCGCTGTGTGTTGGCCGAGGCGATCTTATGCGCTATAATTTTTTCATGACCAAGACCCACACGTATCGCGGCGTCGTCTGGCTCGATCTCGAGTCTCCGACTGACGATGAGATCGGCGGCGTTATCAAGCGCTACGGCCTTCATCCGCTCGTCGGTGAGGAACTCAAACGCGCTTCGACAGTTGCCAAGATCGACTTCTACAAAGATTATATTCTGGTGGTGCTGACCTTACCGGTTCGCACGCGCGTCGGCACGACATACAGCATAGTCGATCGTGAGATCGATTTTGTCATCGGCCGTAACTTCTTGATTACCGCCCGGACGGAAACAATCGAACAGCTTGAATATTTCGGCAAGATCTTTGAGGCCAACGCCATCCTCAACAAGGAGGAGAAGATCGATCATGCCGGCTATCTCTTTTACTACATTGTCAAGCGCATATACGCGGGCATGGTGGAGGATCTCGAAAATATCAGAGATGCTCTGGCTGAGGCCGAGACGCGCATTTTCGGCGGCGACGAGCGCGATATGGTCGAGGCGCTGTCGGGATTGTCGCGCGAGCTGATCGATATCAAGCAAATCGCCCGCATGCATCATGATGTCTGGGAAGACATGGTCAATCGAAACGACCACGAATTCATGGGCGGTGAGTTTGCCGCCTATGTCAGAGATATTCGCGATCAGTTCAATGTCATCCACGAGATCATCGTCAATGCCCGTGAATTGCTGGCCGACTTGCGCGAAACCAATGACTCCCTCTTGACGACCAAACAGAACGAGGTCATGAAAGTCTTGACGTTGGTGGCTTTCATTTTTTATCCGCTGATGTTTATCGCCGCCATTTTCACGATTCCGGCCGGCGGCATCCCTCTTATCGGCCGGCCGTACGGCTGGACAGCGATCATGATCGGCATGGCCGTGATCGTCGCCTTTATGTGGTGGTTCTTCAAAAAGCGACGATGGATATAAAGCTCCACAATACGCTTACCGGTACGACGGAGGTTTTTCAGCCGTTGCAATCTGGCGCGGTTTCGATGTATCACTGCGGACCGACCGTCTACGACCGCGCCCATGTCGGAAACCTGCGTTCATATGTTTTTGCCGACACACTGCGGCGGGTCTGCGAATACAACGGCTACAAGGTACATCAGGTCATCAATATCACCGATGTCGGCCACCTCTCGAGCGATGCCGACGACGGCGAAGACAAGATGACGAAGGCCCTGAATCGTCTGGGCAAGCCCCTGTCGCTGGCCGCCATGAGAGAGGTCGGTACGACATATTTCGAGGCCTTCAAAAATGACCTGGGAGCCTTGAACATCGAGCCTCCCCAGGAATTTCCGCGCGCGACGGATACCATTGACGATGATGTGAACATCATCAAGATACTGGTCGATAAGGGCTACGCCTATCGCACGACTGACGGACTCTATTTTGATATCGCCAAATTTCCGGCGTACGGAAAATTGGGGGGCATCAAGCTGTCCGAACAGCGTGATGGCGCGCGCGTACAGATAAATGCCGAAAAGCGCCAGCCGGCGGATTTCGCCTTATGGAAATTACATCCGACTCTCGGCTGGGACAGTCCCTGGGGCAAAGGCTTTCCCGGATGGCATATTGAATGTTCAGCGATGTCTCGGAAATATCTCGGCCAACCTTTTGACATTCACACAGGCGGCATCGATCATATTCCAACCCATCACAACAACGAAATCGCGCAATCAGAAGCCGCCTTCGGTATGCCGCTGGCCCGATATTGGCTGCATAATGCCTTTATAACTATGCCGAACGGCAAAATGGCGAAATCCCTGGGCAATTCCCTGACCCTGTCAGCGCTGGCGGACATGTCCATTTCGCCGCTGGCTTTTCGTTACTGGCTGCTCACGGCCCACTATCGTTCGCCTGTCCAGATGAGCCTGGAAGCGATCCGGGCGGCACAGCAGGCGCTCATCCGCCTGCTGGCCGTCGCGAGTGAGCGCTCGGCGGCGGGTGGCCAGATACATTCTGCCTACCGGCAGAAATTTCTATCGGCCGTCAACGACGACTTAAACCTGCCCCAGGCCGTTGCCATTCTCTGGGAGCTGATCAAGGATCGCCAAGTCTCTGACGCCGACACATACGCCACGATGCTTGATTTTGATCGGGTACTTGGTCTGGATCTGGCGCACATGCCGCGCATAGCAGCCGAAGATATCCCCCTGGAAATCAAAGCTTTGGCAGACGCGCGTCAAGAGGCACGCCTGTCAAAGGACTGGACTAAAGCCGACGCTCTCCGTCTGGAAATCGAATCTCGCGGTTTCAACGTCAAGGACACTGCTGAAGGCTACGATGTCCGCCCCAGGTAGATCGAGTGTCTCTATACAAAACCGTGAAGTTGGTCATCGATATCGGCCAGGCGCGTATGCAGACGCGACTCGGATGCGTCGATGCGTTCCTCGAGCCTCTCGAAACTGCGGGCAATGGAGACCGCGACGTCATCATTGTTTCTGTAAACTATCCGCTCTATGACTTCTATATCTTTTTGATCGAGTGCCATGATATGTATTCGTATCGTTACGTCCGGATCCGACAATCCGAACTGGTAACGTCCGAAGCATATCAATGTGGGTTAAAATCCGTATAAAATAAAGTTAAAATCGGCCTGAATTTCCGGAAATACGGCCCAAATACTCAAGATACAGACCCAATAATAGGGATGCCGAGGCGCTGACGGCCGTTTTCGCCTTTGAGAAGGTGCGTGCGCCGTCTTGACGCTTCCGCCCTATCTCCGTAATGCGCCGGCGCGGTCATGGCTGCCAATGACGAGCCGAGAAACACCGTGTGTTTGCCAAACTTGTGGTCGATGAGATCGACGGCCCCGAGGATCATCTTCAGCGTGTCAGCCTTCCCCGATGCATCGAAAAGGTTCATCGTCCCAGCGTCGGAATGCCTGAGATCCATGAGTACGACGCCAGTGGCTCTATATTGGCGTCCTCTCCGAAAGACGGCCTCGAAATTACGGCGCATATGACTGACGATCTCCTGGGGCGCCGACACAGCCTGTGCCAACTTGACATCGAGGCCGTAGTAGTTGAACTCTTGCGTCTTTAGAAAAAATGCAAAGGACTTGGCAAAGAGGCCGTGCCGACGCAACTTGATGCAGGCATTCTCGGCATTCTTCGAAAGTTGAGAAAAAATGAATTCCCTATCCCGGGATGGCGGCGTAAATGTCTTGGTTTTGGATATGGAAGCGTATTGACGTTTACGGCCCAAGATCAGCGGATAGACATAGGAGCCGTTCAGCTCGGCGTGAATCTCTTGGAATGGTTTGGAAACATGGGTTCTGACCCAGATCTGATCCTTGCAGGCAAATTCGTAGGCCGTGGTAATGCCGAGCGTGTGCAGATAGGCAGAAGTGTTCGGACCTATACCCCAAACCTTCTCAATGGGCGTGCATTCGAGGTAGGCGTGCAGCTCCTTGCCGCGAATGACAGTCAATCCGGAGGGTTTATGCCATTTCGAGGCGATCTTGGCGCAGACCTTGTTCAGGGACAAGCCGACGGAAAAGGTTATGCCGAGCTCATTATCGAGATCGCGTTTGATGCGAGCAGCCATATCTTCGTATGACATGGCGTTCGGCCGGCGCATGCCCGTAAGATCGGCGAAACACTCGTCGATCGAGTACTCCTCAATGGCCTCAGTATAGCGGCGGACGATCCCATACATGCGCTCTGAATACAGGCTGTACGTCTCATAATCGGATGGCAAAACAATGACATCAGGAATGAGCGCGCGGATGCGGGAAATTCTCATGGCGCGGGTGGCGCCGAGAGCCTTGGCCTCGTAGCTCAGAGCCGAAGCAATGCCACGTTCCTTGCCAGTCACCACCGGTTTGCCTCGAAGAGACGGATCCCTGGCGACCTCACAGGCGACAAAAAAACTATCTCCGTCGACATGGAGTATGGCACGCGGAAACGATCTGTGTGAAATAAGTTTCAATATTTCCTCACAACACCTTTCACTATAGCCGCGACTTTGAGTTCTTGTTCTGGATGTATGGGACCATACCGGGGATTGGCCGCCTCTAGCCAGGCCCGACCATTGGTCACACGGTAGTATTTCATGGTCCAGCCGCCATCGACCTCGGCAATAACAATGTTGCCAGGCTTGGGCTCGCGGCCGCGTTCGACGATAACCAGATCGCCTTCCTGAATACCAGCATCGATCATCGAGTCGCCCTTGACCTCGAGAAGGTAGGTGGCCTCTTTATTGTCGATCAAGTAGTCGTCCAAGCTCATGGTATCGACGAGCTCTTCCTCGGCGGCCGTGGGAAAGCCGGCCTCGACAAGTCCGAGCATCGGCACTTCGCTGAAAAGCGCGTTGGGCACGAGACGGCCCCTGGAATCCTTGTCAAATACGCCTTCGCCAATGAGTTTGTTAACAAGTTTGTATACGGCATTCTTTGACTTGAAACCGAGCATGGCCATGATCTCGGCATAACTCGGCATACGCCTGGATTGCCTGTAGAACTCAAGGATTTTATTTTTATATGTTTCCATGGAAGCGTTCTTTCCGCAATGGACAGAGCGAGGAAGTGGTGTGTGACTAGATATGGGCACCCTGTCTCATTGTGAAAAGAACGCTGCCCAGAAACCCTGATGAATTCAACCTGGCCAATTGGGTCATGAGGAAGCGGTGTCGACGAGCTTCCCGCCTGTAGGAAACTCCCCTGATAATGCGGAGATCGATCTCCTGGTTGAGACGTTCGATCTCGGCGCGGATGATCTTCTTTGTCTGGTGCTTACTCATGCCATAAGTATAGGTGAACGTTCGTACACCTGTCAACGCAGACCTGTGGATAAGTTAAGGCTTGGCCTGTCTCCGGCTCTTACAAGGGATTGCGGCCTTGGATAACCCTGATCAAAAACAGGATGACAGCCAATACGAGAAGAATATGAACAAACCAGCCGACGGTGTAGACGCCGACAACACCTAAAAACCACAGGATCAGAAGAAGTATGGCAATGGTGACTAGCATAATGATTACGTTAGATATGTGTAATAATTCGGCACCAATCATGACGCTCTGATCAGCCGCTGATTACGGGCATATCCAGCCATCTCCCGGCCGGCTGGCGCGGCCCACCAATATCAGGTACTGGCGGCCACGGCTGTGATGACCAGTCGATGGTCGTAGGTGCGACTGGCGGCAACCCATTCCCCCGAACATGTGATAAGTTTGAGATAGCGGCCATCATTCTGGTTGAATATCTCGTTTGTCGAGGCGTCCGTGTACACATATGAGTCAACTTTACTCGTCACGAAATGCACCAGGGAACCATCAGCTGTGGTGACATAGATATCGTCGCCAAGTTTGAGATTCGAAAGATTCTTGAATACGCCCGGTAATGACAGGCCGTTGTCGACGTGGCCGTCGATCACGGCACTGCCAATCTCACCGGGTGCCGGTCCATACTTATACCAGCCAACGTCGACAAAATTATTGGGCGTGCCCAGAGTGCCGTGCGCAGTCAAGCCGATATCTTGGACACGGGCGTCGATGTTGAGGCTCGGGATGAGCAGCTTTACCGGCGCGGCCTCGGCGACTGACGGCGCATGTCCCGACGTCGATGATGCGTATGTCGAGGTGGCCGCCGTTACTCCGGTATTGTGCGCGTGTGGCGGCGGCAAGCCGGAATTATCGCTCGGCACATACCAGAGAGAACGCACCAACGTGGTGATGATCACGGCTACCGCCACCAGAACAGCGGCCACGGCCGCCAGCCGCCCAAAAACAGGCGCATCAGAGCGCCCGTTCGTGGAAGTATGTCGAGCATGATCATTGGCCGGCATGATAACTGCGGACAAGATACGTGACTCCGCCCAGGACGACGAGGCCGGAGGCAAACATTAATGCCAGATTTGAAGCGGCGTTACCGCCATCACCCGTGTTGGGCAATCCTGGAGTCATGGGCGTAGTCGAGACAGCCGGGCTGGGATTCACGTATGTGCCCGGGTTATACAGGCCGGGACTCGGACTGATGCCCGGACTCTCACTCGGTGATGGCGAGGTATACTGCGCGAATGCGCCATGGATGCCGGCCAAGCCCACCAGAACCGCGACGAGAAATGCGGCAACCGTCAGGCGCATGGATGTATGCATGGTAGTGGTAATTAGGTTTCGTAATGACGACCTACCAGTGCAGACGCCCTCGGCTGGCAATTTTTACAGCCCTGACGGCGATGAGGCCTGGCCGACGCCAGGAGAGGCCAGAAATTCAAGATATCCTAAGCTTGTTTTTGATCTTGCCCATGACTTCGTCAACATCCCAGTCGCTCTTGATGAGATATTCAAACGCACCGAGGCCCATGGCTTCGGCCACGCGCTTATTTTCGGACAAATTGGTCAGAATCATAACCTCCGCGGTCTTGCCCCAATCATCCTCTCGCAATTTGCGGAGCATGGTGATGCCGTCCATTTTTGGCAAAACCAGATCGAGCAAAATAAGATCGGGATGCCGTTCCAGAGCTTCCTTGAGCGCACTCTCACCATCCACGGCCTGGGCGATGCCCAGCCCGGATTTGAGGCAGCGCTCCACCAGCGTTTTCAGCGTTGAAAGGTCATCCTCGACGATCAAGATGCTTTTGGTCATGGTACGGTGACTCGGATGCCACCATTATCACATGCGCATCTGCGAGGCGCAATGAACGTTATCAACCTGGCTATTTCTGAATGGATCCCAGCTCGCGCGTGACCGCCGCCGGCGTGTCATATTCGCGGTCGGTCATCCTGTCGAGCAACTCCATGATCCTCTCGGGCGCTTCGTTGCTTTTGGCCTGGTCTACGATGTCATCCTTGGTGGCCGGGTAGGCAACACCTTTGAGATATGACTGGATTTCCACTGGATTCGGTGATCGGGCTGTCATGCAGATGGAGACGTCTTGCGGGCGAATTATTACACATAATGGCCGGTGATATTTCGCCTCCTTGGGGTTTCATGTCCCTCTCGGACGCGGCGGCGCCGTCAAAATCCGATCACCGATCGATAAAAATCGCGGCAAAAGAGAAACGAGCAGTATGAAAATGCTGCCGCCAAAGATGCCCAGATTGATGATCAGCCGACCGAAAAACGGCACTGAACTCGATAAAAACGACATGTAAGCAAAGAATGACGAGGTCACGACGATGAGCGGAATATAGAAGCGCCGAGGATCGATGAGCGCGTACACCGTCGACAGAACATCCGCCAGGTAAAAATACCTCTCATGCATATGCGGCAGGAAAAATGGCACGGCCAGCGCGGAGATCAGCGACACGAATACCAATCGCCGATTAAACCTGGACTCCATTTCCTCGCCGATCGTCCGGCCGTCTTGCGCCTGCCGCCAGGAAAACAGCCGAACCGATTGGATGATAACGGTGCTCACGACTAAGAGGCAGATGACATAACCGATCGCCGCAAATGACGAATACATGGACGGTGTCGAGGCGTGCAGATCGACGAGCGAGAATATTGACGGAGCCGACAATGAGAGTTGGTGAAATTCACCGGCTTGCCTGAAGTACGTAAAGAAAAGATAGCCGAACGAGCCGCCAGCCGCCGCGGCGGGCAGGAGCGTGGCCGCGAAAATGAGCGGTACCAGGATGACCAGTCGCCAGCCGCCATTCTTGGCGAGAACGTACCCGCATATGACGGGCGCCAGGAATACCGACTGCAGTTTTAAAGAGAAGGCCAAGGCGAAAAAACAGACTGCCGCCACCGGGCGATCAGTCAGCATGGCGTAGAGAGACAGCAGGACACATGTGGCGTATATGACATCGCACTGGCCCCAAAGAGCGCCGTTAAGTATAACCGTGGGAATGGCAAAAATGACGGCGAACGTCAGGAGGCGGTATGGAGGAGTCATGCGGCCGCCCAATGTCTTGGTGACGATGGTTACGGCCGTGAGCGCCAGAACGACATCAAAAACAACGGACAGTGTTTTTATCCAGTACAGATCGAAGCCCGGCAGATAACTTATGCCCTTGAGAGCGTACAGATATAGCGGCGGATAATCGGAGAACGGTTTGGCGAAAGCTTCGAGACCCGGACTGCCGCGCAGCGCGTCCAGCCAGTGAGATAAGCTCGAAACATAATCGGCGCTGATGACCGGATATGAGATGATGCGCAGATAGAGCGCTCCGCCGATCAGGACGAAGCTCGTACAATACAAAATGTATTGCGAAAGTCGCGGTCGCATAGACGATTACTCATTCTGACGGCCGCCATGACCGCGTATTTCAGTCGCGCCGCCCGATCTCTTCAGGCCGAGGCGGGGAGCTTACCTTGACGTTCGAGAACTGCCAGATGTTCCATGATCTTCCGGCTGACAGTGGCCGGATCAATCGTCGCCTTGAGGAGATACTCTTTGACTCCAAGATCTTCCGCTTCAGCGATGCGACGCTTGTCCGATAAGTTCGAAAGAACCACGACCGGCACATCGCGGCCCCAAGGATCCTGACGCAATTTGCGAAGGCATTCCAGGCCATGCATGACGGGCAGTATGAGATCGAGCAGGATGATATCCGGATGCGTCTTGAGCGCCAATTCCAATCCGGCGGCGCCATCGACGGCCGTAGCCACGCTGACGCCCTCCTTGGTCAGCTGGTCAGACAGCACTTTCAGTATCGGCGGTTCGTCTTCGATGATCAGCACTCGCTTCATGCCCCAAGTATATCATAGGCTCGCCGTCTGCCGGCAAAAGCCAAAAACAAAACTGCCAGAGCCGAAACGACGATCAAGATGGATCCGCCGATGTCGAGACTGTTTCCCGCCGCCGCAGCGGCTGATACGGCGGCCGGTATCATCCACGGCAGATCATATGCCTGCGCAAATGTGATCAGGCAGATGATGGCTACTAGCCCCAGGCTGTGAAGTATGGTGAAGCGGAATAGCCTTCCCTCCTCACCCGTCTGGCCAGTTGCCGCCGTGGCGACCGCCACGCTTTGCGGCGATATCATCTTGGCGGCCACGCCGCCGGATGAGTTGGCTGCGACCGTCAGAACAGGGCTGACTCCGATAGATGAAGCCGTCTGCGACTGTATCGAGCTGAACAAGGCATTCGAGGAAGTGTCGCTGCCGGTAATGAACACCCCGAACCAGCCGAGAAGCGGCGACAGGAGCGGGAAAAAACGCCCAGTCATCGTAAGGGCGTTACCGATAGCCACGGACATGCCGGAAAAATTCGCCACGAAGGCGAAGCCGACGATCGAACCGATGGTGACAAGAGGTTTCCATAATTCGCGGAGCGTCTGCAGAGCCGTCTCCAAAAATACTTTGAGCGGCAGGCGGAGCAAAACCCCCGAAAGAACCGCGGCAAGTAGTATGGCGGTGCCGGCGGCGCCCAGCCAGGCACATGAATATTGGACAGACAGACGAAGGCCGTTGCTCATGATACCGCCATCAAGCGGACCGAACGGTATCGTGAGCGTCGTCTTGTTGAGGATGGCCTGAATGCCTTGGTTCCCCCAATTACTGACAAAGATAAC
>JAGWLE010000085.1 GCA_028864955.1 Patescibacteria group bacterium
GTAGGAGACTTTATCGGATATAGACTCGACGCCGTATTCGGTTTGACGTCGGATGTCGTAAAGTATCGAGGCCGTGCGCTTTTCCGTAGAGTCTTCGAGCTCTATCGTCTGTTCGAATCGTTCGATCATATGGTTTGTCATGTGGTTTAGTCCGTCCAGATACAAATATAATCATTGACAGCCAAATGTAAAGTGAGACGTATCCACAGGCGCATGATATACTGTTTTTATACTGGTATTAATTTCCACATTTTCATCATGTCCAAAAAAATTCGTGTCGCCATCAATGGGTTCGGTCGCATCGGTCGCGCCTTTGCCAAGGTTGCTCGTGAACGTCCCGAGATCGAGATCGTGGCCGTTAATGACCTGGGTTCGCTCGAGAGCATGGCATATCTTCTCAAGTATGACAGTGCCTATGGCGTCTCGCCGTTTGACGTTTCTTTCGATGAAGCCAAGAAAGTCATCATCATGGACGGCCATGAGATCCAGCTGGTCTCGGAAAAGGATCCAACGAAACTTCCGTGGAAGGCCATGGATATAGACGTGGTCGTCGAGTCGACTGGTCTGTTTACGTCAGGCGAAAAATCCCAGGCTCATATCACGGCAGGCGCAAAACGCGTGGTTGTCTCGGCGCCGATCAAGGATGCGCCTGACGCGGCCGTCAAAGGCGTGACCGTTCTCATGGCCATGAATGAGGACAAGATGGAGTCGTGTCCGATCACTTCGAACGCTTCCTGTACCACCAACGCCGGATCACCGTTAATTGCCATCATGGATGAAACAATTGGCATTGAAAAAGCTGTTTTGAATACCGTTCATGGCTACACTGCTTCTCAAGCGTTGGTCGACGGTCCTTCAAAGAAGGATCTCCGCGAAGGTCGTGCCGCGGCCATGAATATTGTTCCTTCGTCTACAGGCGCAGCGATTGCTGTGACTGAAGTCGCAACTCAATTAAAGGGAAAATTTGATGGCATCTCGATCCGTGTACCTGTCATCGTCGGTTCTATCGTCGACGTGACATTCATCGCCAAGCGCGCCACGTCCGCTGAAGAAGTCAATAATCTTCTACGAAAGGCTGCTGCCGAGAAGCGTTGGGCAGGTGTTTTCACCGTGACTGACGAACCTCTGGTTTCTCGAGATATCGTCGGCAACCGCCATGCTTCAATTGCTGACTTGGCAATGACCCGCGTCGTCGACGGCACTCTGGTCAAAGTCATGGCATGGTATGACAATGAGATGGGGTATACGCACACGTTAGTTGAACACGTAATAAAAGCCGGAAGGTTAGTGTAAAAGGGATTTTTTCGCAAAATATGGTATGATTTTTCTATGCAAAATGTCGACGAAACTAGTAAAGAGCGTGCAAAAAAACTCTTTGGCAGCGAGGAAATCAAGGGGTTTGAAGTCGGCACAACTAAGGGATTGCAACAGATTCACGAGTATTTATTCGGCGGCCTCCATGAATTCGCGGGCAAGATCCGTGTGAAAGACATAAGCAAGGGCGGCTTTCGATTTGCGTCGCAGCTGTATCTTGAGGAGAGTTTGAATAAAATCGGCACGATGCCGGAGGGTACATTTGAGCAAATAGTTGCCAAATATGTGGAGATGAATATCGCACATCCATTCATGGAAGGCAATGGGCGGAGCATGAGGATCTGGCTGGATTTGATCTTGAAGAAAAATCTGCGACAGTGCATCGATTGGGCGAAGATCGACAAGGGCGCGTATCTGAATGCCATGGAGCGCAGTCCGGTGAATGATCTCGAAATCCGCGAGCTCCTGCGCGGAGCGCTCACAGACAAGATCGATGACCACGAAGTCTACATGAAAGGTATCGAGCAATCGTATTATTATGAGGAAGAGGATTTTTATAAGTAAGACCACGCATCATTCATCTCCAAATTCATGTCCAATAATACAATCACCAAACACGCTCTCATAAACGGCCTGCTTACGGCAGTTTACGTTGCTTTTGTCGGTATTTTCTTCCATTCGGTGCCGCTGATTTTTGGCAGGTCGCCGGGAACGCCTGATACGGTGTTCGTGCCGATATTCATGCTGTCACTCTTTGTCTTTTCGGCGGCCCTCTGCGGTGCTCTCG
>JAGWLE010000086.1 GCA_028864955.1 Patescibacteria group bacterium
AGGTCAAGAGCATATCCTCGGGCTACGCTTCGATCTCCTACGATATCACCGAAAATCGCCTGGCGGACGTCGTGCGCATGGATATCCTGGTGGCTGACGAGCCGGTGGCCGCCTTTGCCCGCGTCGTCTCGCGGCGCCGCGTGCCCGAAGACGCCGAAGCCATGGTCAAAAAACTGCGCGAGCTCTTGCCGCGCGAATTATTCACGTTCAAAGTGCAGGCCAAGGCTTTTGGCCGGATCATTTCCTCGGAGACGGTTTCCGGCAAGAAGAAGGATGCCGCCGGCACGCTGTCCGGCGGCGACATCACGCGCAAGATGAAATTGCGCGAACGTCAAAAGGAAGGCCGCAAGCGTCTCAAAGAACACGGTTCAGTGACGATTCCGCAAGATGTGTTCGTAAAAATGATGAGGCAGGAATAGGGATTATTGCTGCCAGGCAGGGAAGTAGAGGATAAGCATGCTGACGATCACCAGGATGGAAATGACGATGAATCCGATGCTCGCCGCTTTCTTTGTTTTTTCATGAAATAACATGACAAATCTAGTATACTGAAAGCCATGAAATACGGCAACCGCATATCATTCCGGCGGGTTATGTCGTCGCCGGTCACACTGCTCGGCGGATTTATCCTGTGCGCGCTCCTGGCCAGGGCTGCCATCGCCATTCACCAGAAAGCCGTCATTTCCGAGCAGCGGCTCGCCGAGACCCAGGCCGAGTACGACCGGTTACAGGATCACGCCGCCAGCCTCGATCAGGAGGTGGCCAGGCTTTCGACGGATACAGGCATCGAGGCCGAGCTCCGGACGCGTTACCATGCCGTCAAGGATGGTGAATCAGTCGCCGTAATTCTCGGCAGTGATGGCCAATCCGATCAGGATCAGACCGCTGATGCGGCTGACGCCGCTTCGAGTACCAACGCCGGCGGCGATAGCAGCTGGTTCTGGAGCATGTTGCACTGGTTTGGATTGTAGCGCTACTATGGCGTTCATCGGCGATCCATGGACACGTCACGCGAGATTAGTTTAGTGGCAAAACGAGTGCTTCCCAAGCATTAGTCGCGAGTTCGATTCTCGCATCTCGCACAACGACAGATGAGGAGTGCCAATAGGCACTCCGAATCTGATGTCGTTGCGACGAGGAGGTGAGAATCGAACGCCGGAGCGTGGGCCGAGCAGCAGCGAGGACCCGCGAGGCGGTGGCTAGCCCGAGCGAGCGGGTAGCGAGCGAGAGGCGAAGCCGATTCTCGCATCTCGCACAACCAAGGGCTATGTTGATACATAAAAAACGAGTACCGATTCCTGCGGTACTCCTGTTTCTGACGTCTACATTTTAGTCGAGAAATCTGTGGTGTCGGTTGGGACGACGCATAATCTGTCCGCTGATGTGAGCGTAATATGCTACATCGAAATGCTCACATTCTGACGGAAATGCTTCGCGCACAACCTCAACCATGAGCCTTTCGAGCATAATTGCCCTATGTGTCGAGTCCTCCATAAGACCCAATGACTTGGCCATCACATTTTGAATGTTTTGACCGGTTTCTTTTGCGATTTGTTTCTCGTCTTCGTAGTCAGGCATTTCTCCATCTTGGTGTGCGCGAACGCAAAGAGTTTGAAGGCGCGCGATTTTCAGGAGAAATTGTGTCGAGATCTGCTGTTGAACCGCTTCGCCAACATGTTCAAAGGCGATTAGCTTGTCACTTGGAAGTTCTGCGATTTCTCGTTGGTCGTTAAGTATGGCTGTAAGGGTACTCAAAAAAGAACTATTCATATAGTTGATAATACCTACCAGCAACTCAAAGTCAATCTGCGGCATTATTTTGCCCTATGCTAATCCGTCAGTATACGATTAGTATAGTCCCTGAAAACGCTTATAATTCCTCATACCACACAGTCCGAGATGTCAGTGGGGCACAACGACAGATGAGGAGTGCCAATAGGCACTCCGAATCTGACGTCGTTGCTGATGTGTACCCCTTTTAGTAGACACTTTAGAAACTCACTTCTCACGCCCCTTTGACAGGGCTAGAAGATGGTTCCTGTATTCGACCGGAGCCATCTTGTTTCTGGTCCACTGC
>JAGWLE010000087.1 GCA_028864955.1 Patescibacteria group bacterium
GTCGAGGAACTTCCTCGTTCTGCGCCTTCACCACCGTAAATTGCGAAAAGCTTTCATTCACATCAGGCGGCAGAACGGGAATATTCATGCGCTTGCACTCCGCGATCGTCTCCGCCACTTTCTCCGTCTCGCCCTGCTCCGAGGTCAAAACCGCCGAAAGGTAGATTTCCGGCCAGTGCGCTTTCAGATATGCCGTGATGTAGGCGACACGTCCGTATGATACCGAATGCGCCTTGTTGAAACCGTAGGCCGCGAACGGTTCGATCCATTTCCAGATCTCCTTGGCTTTCTTCTCAGACCACTTGGAATGTTGCATCGAGCCCTTGATGAACTTTTCCTTTTGTTGCGCCATTTCCTCGGGAATCTTTTTGCCTACGGCTTTGCGGAATTTATCCACTTCGATCCAACTGTAGCCGGCCAGATCGTGAGCCATGATGAGGAGATCGTCCTGGTAGACAAGCACGCCATATGTCTTTTTGAGGATATGTTCCAGCGCCGGGTCGAGATACTTCACCAGCGAGGGATCATGTTTGCGGGCGATATAGTCAGGAATGAATTGCATCGGACCGGGGCGGTACAGCGCCACCATGGCGTTGATGTCGTGGATAGTCGAGGGTTTGAGATCCTTCAGGAATCGGGTCATGCCGTCGCCGTTCAATTGGAATAGATCCGCCGTTTCGCCGCGGGCCAGCATTTCGAACGTTTTGGCATCATCGACGGGAATAGTGTCGACGTCGATGTCCAGAGCGTCGATCTTCTTTACGCGTGCGATCGTATCGGCGATGATCGTCAAGTTCTTGAGGCCCAGGAAGTCAAACTTGAGGAGACCGGCTTCCTCGATCGAATACATGTCATATTGAGTGATGATCTTGCCCTCGCCCTTGGGATCGAACTGCAATGGCGTAAAGTCGGTGAGCGTCGTTGGTGCCACAACAACGCCGGCGGCGTGCACGCCGATATGACGGGCGCAACCTTCGATCTTCTTGGCCATATCGATAATGCGGCGCGTATCCTCTTCCTCGCGATATATGGCGGCCAATTCAGGGACTGTTTCCAGGGCGTGGTCGATGGTCATGGGAAAACCCTGCGAACCCATGGGGATGAGCTTGGAGATACGATCGCCGACTTCGTAGGGAAAACCCATGGCGCGAGCCACATCGCGCACGGATCCGCGAGCCATCATGGTGCCAAATGTCCCGATCTGCGCGACTTTGTCGGCGCCGTATTTGCGGCGGACGTATTCGATCATGTCATCGCGGCGGTCATCGGCGTAGTCCATATCGATATCGGGCGCCGAAGGACGATCGGGGTTGAGGAAGCGTTCGAAGGGGATCTCGTAAACTAGCGGATTGATGTTGGTGATGCCGGCCAAGAAAGTAACCATCGAGCCGGAGACTGAACCCCTGATGTTCGACAGGATCCCATTTTCGTGTGCGTGACGCAGGAGGTCGGCCACCACCAGGAAGTATGGCGCGTAACCCTTATCGCGAATGACTTTGAGTTCGTACTCGGCGCGTGCCACGATCGTCTCGGTCTGTTCGATGCCGCGGCGGGCGAATCCTTCGTAGACGAGACGCTTGAGTTCTTCATCTGGCTTCATTCCGCTTTCCACCTTGAAGTCGGGGAAAACCCAATTGCCGAGCTTGAGTTCGAGATTGCAAGCCTCGGCGATCTTCGCGGTGTTTTCCATGGCTTCAGGCATGTCCCTGAATAGTTCGAGGGCGCGTTCTGGCGCGATGAATGAAAAGTCATCCTCGTCGCTGTCAGAAATTCTCTCGGATTGGTCCGTGTGCGAATTCACGCGCACCAATGTCTCGCGAGCAAAGCGGTCCCCGGGTTTCAAATAGTAGACGTCATGCGCCGCCGTGATCGGAATGCCTTGATTCTTGGCAAATTCAGCCAGCGTGCGCATCGCGGCTTCATGACCGTCGATTTCCGGGTGCATTGTTATTTCGATATATAGTCTGTCGCCAAAAACTTTTTTATAGAATTCGGCAACTTCTCTGGCTTTGTCTTGGCTGCGACCTTTAAG
>JAGWLE010000026.1 GCA_028864955.1 Patescibacteria group bacterium
GAATCTCGCCGACCATGATGATGTCCGGGTCCTGGCGGAGTGTCGTGCGCAAGCCGGTACTGAAATCGTAACCGATCTCCGGCCGGACCTGCGACTGGGAAACGCCTTCGATCTGATATTCGACCGGATCTTCGAGCGAGAGAATATTGTAACTCTCGCGGTCAAGTTCGTTCAGGATGGAATAGAGCGTCGTCGACTTGCCGGATCCGGTCGGACCGGTGATGAGTATCATGCCGTACGGCGCGTCTATGGCCTTGCGCATCATTTCTTCATAGCGCGGCGACAGGCCCAGATCGGCAAGCTTGCGGACATTGGCTGCCTGATCGAGAATACGCATCACCACCTTTTCGCCGTAGTACGCCGGGAATGTCGAGACGCGGAAATCGACGCGGCGGCCGTCGATGCGAGCGCTGAAGCGGCCGTCCTGCGGCTTGCGCTTCTCATCGAGCCGCATATTTGACAAAACCTTGATACGGGCCACGACCTGCGAGTGCACTTGCGGCGGCAGCACCAGGCTGGTATTCAAAATGCCGTCGACGCGGAAACGCACCCGGACCTTGTCGCGCATGTGCTCGATGTGCACGTCCGAGGCTTCGCCTTCGACCGCATAACGAACGACGGTCGCGACGATCTTGACCACCGGCGCGTCTTCAATGATGAGCGCCTCCTCTTCCTGGCCCTTGCCGGTCTTGCCCTTGCCCGCGGCTGCGCTGTCGGCCGCCGCGCCGGCAGGCGGTGGTTCGGGTTTTTTGACGCTGTCCGTCTCCACCGACAGCTCCGTCTCCAGCTCCGACAAGGCCTTGTTGACTTCGCCGGTCAGTCCTTTATACATTTCGATAACTTTGTTGAAGTCATCGATGGTGATGAGAAAGATCTTGTATGGAATGTTCTTTTTGCCGGCCAGGAAATTCAAAGCGTCGCGCGCCTCCATATTGTCGGGATCAACGACGCCAACCTCGAGCGATCCTTCCTTTATGCCGATCGGCACAAACCGGTAATGCCGCGCCGATTCTTCGGGAATATAGTCGAGAATCTCAAACGGCACGCTGGTGTCGGCGATCGAGCGTACCGGAATATTCAGAAATTCGCCGCGGGCAGCGATGATATCATCGGGCTTGACGCCTCGCGCCAGGAGCGCTTCTTCGAGCGACGTGCCCGACGCCATCTGCTTGCGCACCTCGCGCATGTCGTCACGCGCGATCTGCTTCTTTTGTAAGAGAATATCGAGAACGCTCATATGTCAGATGATTCAGTGCGACGGCGCCTGGAGCGTCGTGGGAATGCCCGGTACCGGTGCAAAAGGATTGACTCGACCGACATTTTCCGACTGTATCGGCACGCTGTAATCCCGCAATGTGGCATAGGCCGGATCGCTGAAGAGGGTCGTGTCGATGTGCAAGCTCTGGATCTGCTGCAGGAGAGCGATGACCTGGGCGCTGACATCATTGGCCGGCGACTGGTCAAGCGTGGCCGAAGCCGGCGCCGCCGTACCTTGGTAGTAGAAATACGCCACGGCGCCTATGGCCACGACGGCCAGAATGATCAGATATGGCTTTTTTGATGATTTCTGGGGATGCATGGTCATTGTTCGCGGAGCCAATAGGTGCGCAGAGTCACTTGGAACGTGTATACGCCGTTGCTGGCCGCCGTCATGGACAGGTGCGTCATATCCATGATGCGCAGGTTAGCTTCGAGATCCTGCATGAAGCTGATAAATTGCAAGTACGGCGCGTTGACGGTAAACGAGACCGTGACCGTATCCAGTATCGGTGCGACGATGGTCGGCCCGACGGCGCCGGTGGCGGCGGCCGCGCCAACGACCGGCGGCGCGCCCGTTGTCGGCGCGGTCGTGCCAGGCGCTGGCGTATTCGAAGTGTCCGTCGTTTGGGCGGTGATGCCGTTCAGGGCAAAGCCGTGACTGGCGGCGATGTTTTCCAGATCAATGATCAGGCGGATATTGTCGACGGTATTGGGCACCATCTTTGTCAGGCGGTCGCGGTCGTTCTGGGACAGATTCTTGTAATCGTTCAAAACCTGGTCGCGCACGGCCACGAGCTTCTGCGCGCTGTCGATGGCTGAGAGATACTGGTCATTGACGGTCTTCACGGCGCTGGCCTGGGCCAGGACATTTTCCGTGACAGTAAAATACGTGCCGACAGCCAGAACGATCAGGATTGTTGCGATGATGTTCCTATTCATGGTTAGTAGGGGGACGATGTACTGGTCACCAGAGTCTCATACGACAGCGCCGACGGATTGATATCGGCCGTAAAACTGAAGGACACGACACCGGTCTTGCTATCGATGCTGGGATTGGCAATGATCGGATTCTTGACGATATTGTGAAGGTTATAATTTTCCAGAGAACCGAGAACATCGGACTGGAAGGCCACGGCCGCTAGATTAACTCCAGCCCCGCTCATGGTGATGGCCAAGTCGCCGCCCTGCGCCTGCGGCGTCGTGACATCGAGCGACAGGAATTGGATGTTGTCAATGGTAAAGTGGGAAATGATCTTGAATATCTGCGACAGCGCCAGGTGATTGCTGAGCAGAGATCTGGCCGTATCGATCTGCACATTGATCTGCTTGAGTTGGGTGATCTGATCGATATTGAACTGCTGTTCACGAGCGGACAGCTCTGATTTGTACTGATCTTGCGAGGTTTGGAGATATTGCTTCCAGACGTAGGCGGCGCCGACGCTGGCAAGCGAAACGACGAACAGGAGGATGCCGATGGTCATGTAGATACTGGTGCCGCCCCGGTGCGGCTTCTGGAGCGTCGGCACACCGACGCTCGGCACCGGAGTCATCTTCTTGGGTATGAAAGACGTTTGGAATTTTGGCTCCATAATTCCCTAGAATTATAGCAGGAATACGGGCCGACGAGCTGTGTATAAGTTCGTTCAGGGCAATTCTGATAAACGGCGCAGGGCAGTACCTATGGCCACGGCAAATTCGGGGCCGGCTTCGGCAAACTCCTGTGAAAGGAAGGCTGGCGTCTCGAGTTTGCCGAACGGATCGGCATAGATGACCTCTGTCTGAAAGCTGATCTTGGCCAAATCGGTGAAGCCTTTGAGGAGAACGCCGCCGCCGGTCAGAATGATGCGATTGACGTTCTTATTGTATTTCTTTTGATAATTGAGCAGGGTGGCATTGGCCTCGTAGAACATATAATCGAGATTGACGGTGATAATCTCCGTGAGCTCTTTGTATTCCGGGCCGCCCTTGAGGCCGTAGGTGCGTTTCATGGTCTCGGCCTCGCCGACGGAGATCGATAGAGCTTTGGATAGAGACAACGTGATGTCCTGACTGCCCTTGTTGATGATGTGCGATGAACGCAGCATGCCGCGCTCGACGATATAGAGCTTGGTCGAGCGCGCGCCCATGTCGATGACCATGCTCGTGGCCACGCCTTGATCGATGACTGAGCGGATCGAGCTGAATATCTCGATTTCGTAAAAACTCGGCTGAAGCATGCTGTTGGCCATGATCGACTGATACTGGTTGATGAAATCATTGTGGATAGCGACGACGAGCACTTCCTTGCCTTGCGCCGTCGGTTTAGCCGGACTGCCATCATCGACGGCGTAGTTCTCTTCGCGCGGAATGATGGAATAATCGAGCAGGACTTCATTGAGCGGCACGGGAATGTATTTGCGAGCCTCGATGGACACCACATCGGAGACCTGTTTGTCTGGCACAGGCGGAATGGAGATGAACGTGATCAAGCTGGCGGATAGCGGCAAGGCGGCACCGCAGATCTTGGTGGTGGTTTTCGACTCGCGCAGGATGTCGACAACCGCTTCCGTGATCTTTTCCGGCGGCAGAGAGACAGCGCGGCCGATTTCGACGCCGCCATAGGGACCAAGCGCCAGTTCGCCATACGTCTCGAGTACGGCTTTGCCTCGTTTCTTGCGTATTTGCACGACTTTGACGGCGGAAGAACCGATATCTATGCCAAGCACGCTTGATTCTTTCTTGAAGAGCGACGAGAGAAAGGCCATGGTCACATTATAGCGTCGAGCGAGGATATGTGGAAGCACTGGCTGACACAATATCCAAGCGAAGACGATATATGAACAAAGTGATTATATAGCGAAAATGCCACAATGAACATCTGTCGCCGCGGCGATTACAGGACTATAATGCCGCCATGACATTCATACGCGCGCTGTACAGTATGTTCAATGAGACGTTTTTGGAGGCGCTCTTTCCGCAAGCCGAAGCCGAGAAAGAAGTTCTATCGCTCGCGCCGGCGGAGATCTTTCGTCGGCTGCCGCGTGCCAGCGAATTCCCTACCCGTGAAGCCTGCTCGGTCTTTGCCTACGCCGATGAACGCGTCTGGCGCCTCATCTGGGCCTTGAAATACAAGAAATCCAGAACAGCAGCGGACATCTGCGGACATGCCCTGCTCAGCATCCTCTCGCTATACCTCCGAGCTGTGCCGGGCATCATCATTATTCCCATGCCCATAACGAGTAAACGCCGGCGCGAACGCGGATTCAATCAGTGCGAACTCATAGCCGATGCCATAGAAAAGCTCTGGAACTTATCGCAGCCTGACGCCGCCGAGAAAGCGTCCGCGCCAAACGATCTGCTCGTCGTCAGAGACTTGCTCCTGCGCACGAGGCACAAAGCCCGTCAAACATTGAAAGACCGCTCCGAACGATTGGAGAATGCTGAAAATCTGTTCGCCGTGAATGACGAGGCGCGGCGGCGATTGAAGCCGCTGGCGGAAAACGGAAAATATCTGTTACTGGTCATTGATGATGTGGTGACTACCGGCAGTACTATTAATGACGCGATCATGACTATCCGCGGCGCCGGCTTGACCAATTGTTTTGGCCTATCGGTCGCACATTGAGAACGAGCTTCAGTCGGCAACGACTTTCACAAACCGTCGCTTACCGATTTTGAGAATCATCGTCTTGGCCGGCTGAAAATTTGGGTCGGTGATTTTTTCATCATCCTCATCTCGCACCGCGCCGCCGTCGATCAAGCGTCGCCACTCGGCCTTTGACGGTACGATGTCGGCTTTGATCAGAGCTTCAATCAGGGCTTGCGGACCGGCGGCGCCGGCATTCTTGGGCATAATGATCTCCCGTACGTCATCCGGCACGCCGCCTTTGGCAAACGTCTTCTCAAATGATTCTTCGGCGGATATGGCGGCCGCCTCACCGTGGAAGCGTTTGACGATATCGGATGCCACGCGCGCCTTGGCTTCACGGGGGCCTCTTTCCATAAGCCTTGATCTTTCGGCAAGCGGCAAGCGCGTGCAATTGAGGTACAGAGGCTCGATCATAGCATCTGGCAGAGCCATGATCGCGCCAAAAAGTTCATTGGCTGGCGCGTTGATGAATACGCCGGTACCGTTAGACTTGGACATGAGCTCGCCGGTTTTTGGATTGGCCAAGAGATTGAGGGCGATGATGAACTTGTCCTTATTCTTGAGCCGTTTCAAGAGTGTGCGGCCAGCCAAGGCATTGAATGTCTGATCCGTGCCGCAGAGTTCGGCATCGACGTCCATGGCCACGCTGTCGTAGCCTTGCATCAGCGGATACATGAATTCATGCAGATGAATAGCATTGCCGGCTTTGAGGCGCCGTTCGAAAAGATCACGTTCGATAAATTGTTGGACGGTGAAATTCGAGGCGAGCTTTATAACGTCTTCAAATGAGAGTTTGGCCAGCCACTCGGAATTGAACTTGATAGTGGCGGGATTTGTTTTGTCGTCAAAGCTGATGAGCGGCGCGATCTGACGCTTCCAATCTGAGACATTTCTCTGCACGTCTTCAGCCGAGAGTTGCGTCCGCGTAGCCGATTTATCGGGATCGCCTATCCTGGCGGTGAAGTCGCCAAAGAGCAGGATGACTTCATGGCCAAGCTGACGCAGTTCTTCCAGGAAAATGATATTTTTGGCATGGCCGAGGTGAATGGCCGTGAATGTCGGGTCAAGGCCGTAATAAATGCGGATTTTTCCGCCGGACAGAAGCTTTTTCTTGAGTTCCAGCGTAGACGGGTAGGCCTCGACAACGGTGCCGCGGGCAAATATTTCGTCCAGACGCTCTGGATCGGGTGTATTCATGGTATTCGTAATACTAGCGTGCTTTGGCGGAAATGAAAAATCGGCTGGCAGGGAGAAGTGTTTGCCAGCCGATGCCAAGAGAACTTGGCCATTAGTGCTTATTTAGCTGGCGATCGCCTGTCGACACTTTTCGTGCCACACAGTTGACCGCCATTGTCAGGCCATGAGGCGTGACAATGAGTCCGATGAGGATCAACCGAGGTTTGTTCATTGGGCAACCATGGGTTATTCCAGTTGTTCGTTGTTCCCGACGTCCTTCACCGATATGGCCGATGCCGCGAACCCGCGGCCGACCGAAAAGAACGCCAGCATCGAGTGTATGCCAGCGTCCTAGTTTAGTCAAGTGCTCAATAAAGCCGTCTCTACATCTGTGCCGGCGGCGTCGACGGCGAAGATGGCGTGCCGATGGTATGATGCCACTTTTTGACGATAAAGATGAGGTAGATAAGCTCGAGAATGCCCACCGTGTTGACGATCAGGAGCGCCACGAACCAGATCTTCTCGCCGCGACGGGCGGCATACCATAGTGAATAGCCTTTGAGGACTATGACAATGAGGGCAATCAAGCCGGCAAGAATGCCCAAGCCCAGGAATAGCCCCGAGCCCAGCCCAAATGTCTGACCGTACCAAGAACCGTACATCATAGTAATTGAATTAACGGATAATGGCATAAGTGTAGCACAAAATGCCAGCCGACATTATTTGTGTCCACTTTACGGGGTACAGATCATTTGCGGAGACGGTGGGATTCGAACCCACGAGGGAGTTGCCCCCCTAACACCTTAGCACGGTGCCGCTTTCGACCACTCAGCCACGTCTCCAGATACGCTATGCGTTCAAATTCAACATATTTCCGAACTCGCCCATTCTGGCATATTGCCGCTTTTTTGACAAAAGAAGACCGCCTTGACACCGGCGGACAGGCCGTCCTCCTACCCCGCTTCGGCGCGCGCCGCCTCCTCATGACTCAACTTCGCACCACTCTCTTCCTTTTTCATGAGAAAGACAGTGAAAGCCGAGAGCAGGACAACCACGGCGGCCAGGCGATAGATCTCGGCATACGCCAGAACCTGCGCCTTGAGCTCGATCAGCGCCACGGCCGTGGCGCGTTCGACCGCGGATGTGGCGTGAATGATGCTGTAGCGCGACAGCGCCAAGACGTTGTTCTCGCTGAAAGTATTTATGAGCGTGGCAAAGATGGCCACGCCGAAAGCGCCGCCGATATTCCGGGCCAAGGCCAGGATCGACGAGGCCACGCCGATCTCCGAAGGAGGCACGGCGCCGGCGATGGCATTGGTGCGCGGACCCATGCCGAAGCCCATGAAGACGGCCATGACCGCCAACGGCATATAGAGATCAAAAGCCGTGGAACGGGGATCGATGAATGAGAGCAGGTAGAAGGCCGCCGCGCCGCCGGCCGTGCTCCAAAAGATCACTGCCCGATTGGAATAATTCCGAGACTGGAAATAACGGCCGAGGATAGCCGCCGACAGCGGTATGCATACGCCCATCGGCACGAAGAGCAATCCTGATTGTGTCGCGTCGTAACCGAGAAATGTCTGGGCGAATATCGGCACGGCATAGACACTGCCCATCATCGCCAAAAACAAGAGGAAATTATTGAGCAGGGCGCCATTGAACGTGTCGTTGCGAAAGAATTCAAAATCAACGACCGGTTCCGGATGCGTCCGCTCGATCAACCAGAAGATCAGACTGAAGACGACGATCAAGGCATACGAAACCAGGGCCGACGGCGACGTCCAGCCCCAATCAGAGCCGCGGTCGAGGAGCAACACCAGAGTAGCCAGGGCCACGCCCAGAGTGGCCGAACCCCACCAATCGAAATTGAGAATTTTCTTTTCCGAAACCAATTCACGGACGTAGGCCAGAGCCATGAAGAGCCCGAGCAGCCCCACCGGCAGATTGATGAGAAAGACCGAACGCCAACCGAAGGTGTCGATCAGGGGCCCGCCGATCAGCGGCCCGAAAACCGCCGAAGAAGCGAAGGCTGACGACCAGATGCCCAGAGCTTGGCCGCGTTCCTTCGGCGTTCGGAACGTCACGGCGATGATGGCCATGGCTGTCGGATAATCAGCCGAACTGGCAACGGCTTGAATAATTCGAAAAACAACCATTGAGCTCAAATTCCAGGCCAGCCCCGCCAGGATAGAGCCAAAGATGAATACGAGGAAACCGATAACGTAGACCTTCTTGCGTCCGATGGTATCGCCCAATTTGCCCCATATGGGCACGAAGACGGCATTGGCGATTATATACGCGGTCACGATCCAGCTGGCGGATGAAACCGTCACGCCGAAGTCGTCAATGATCTTGGGAATGGCCAGGTTGACGACTGTTTGGTCGAGCCGGCCCAAGAACGTGCCGACGATGACCGTCAACAGAACCATCCAACGCAGTTTGTCTGGCGCCCTGTCCGCCGCCGCATTTTTTGATTCAGTATTCATCTGTATCGCCTTCGTGCAGCTTGCTGCTTCAATTCGCGCTCACCCACAATCTAGCAGACATGCCGTTCTTGAGCTCGGGATAGGCATTTTCATCAAAACGGACTTTGACGTCGAATGTCTGCTCCTGCCGCTTGTCGGATATCTGGAAAACCACGTCGCCCGAAGCCGCCTCCGGACTAACTTCATCGACCACGCCGGTATATGTGCGCGAGCCGAAGGCGTCAACCGTGAATGTGGCATACTCGCCGACATGGATGCGATCGAGGCCCTTATTTTCATCTATCTGTCCAACCACGCGCAAAGCCGACGGGTCGATCATGGCCACGACTGTCTGGCCTGGATTGTAGAGTTGGCCAACCGTCGCATCAGCCTTGGTTACGATGCCGGCCACCTTGGTTTTGACGAGCTCATCGCCGACCCGGGCAACCACTTCGTCAGATGTGACGGTATCGCCCGCTTTGACGTACATGTTCTCGAGAACGCCGCCGGCGACCGGCGCCAGGTCGATCTCCGGCGCTTCGATGGTGGACTTCTCAATATATACGCTCCGATCGGAAACGATGATGTAGGCGCCGATAGCGCCCCCGATAGCCGCCAGAATGAGAACCAGCGTGACGAGCGCCTTCAAGGAAAACTCTAAGCGCTTGACTTCGCGTTCAACGCCTTTCAGCTCGCGTTCGATCTTTTTCTCTGTCATAGTCATGGGTATTTTCAGTTAGTCAGCTGTTGGTGAAGCGTCACCGTATGCCGCCACCCGGTCATTGGCTGTAAGACCGGAAGTAACTGCCGTCCAAGAACCGTCCGAAGCGCCGATCGTGACCGGCACGGCCGCGAATGATCCGTCCGGCTGTTCCTTGAGCACGATCGATGACGAGCCATTGGCGATGATGGCTGACGTCGGCACGCACAGAACCTGCGAATATCTGGCACCCTGGATAGTGACATTGGCTGTCATGCCAGTACGGATGCGCGGATCTGCGCCATTCAGCCGGACTGTGGCCTTGTAAGCGCCGATGCCGTTGCGGACAGTCGGCGAAAGGTCTATCGAAGCCACGGTACCGGTGGCAACCAGCGTGCCGCCATAGGCGTCAAAGGTGATGCTGGCCGGATCGCTTTCCGAGATCAGAGCGACCTGATTTTCCGGGACCATGATATCTATCTTGTAGCCGCCGGTTGAGAGAATATCTATGGCCGGTGTGCCGGCAGAAATGGCCTGACCGACCTTTG
>JAGWLE010000027.1 GCA_028864955.1 Patescibacteria group bacterium
CATCGATCCGCACCCGGTCATAGCCCTTGCCGAGCATGTCGTAGAGCATCTGGTAATATTCGCCTTTGCGGCCGACGACAACCGGCGCGTAGATGCCGATCCTGGCATCCGTGATATTCACGCCGAACACTTTTTTAGCATGCGTTGTGCGGGCAGTGACGGTTTTCAGGATAGTCTCCAGGATCTCTTCTTTGGAGATCCGGCTGATCGGCCTGCCGCAGATGAGGCAATGCGGTTTGCCGACTCGTGCAAAGAGGATGCGCATGTAGTCGTAGATCTCGGTGATCGTCGCGACCGTCGAGCGCGGGTTGTTCGAGCGAGACTTCTGATCGATGGAGATGGCCGGCGACAAACCGCGGATCTCATCGACGTCCGGCTTCTGCATCTTGTGGAGGAATTGCCGAGCATAGGCGGAAAGAGATTCGACGTAGCGGCGTTGGCCTTCGGCAAAAATAGTATCAAAAGCCAATGACGACTTGCCCGAGCCGGACATGCCGGTGATGGCGATCATCGTATTGCGCGGCATTTCGACGGTGATGTTCTTGAGATTATGGGTGCGCGCACCCTTGACCACGATGGTTTCCTCACCCAAAGAGGCCTGGCCGGCTTTATGGCCATGGAGATGACCGCCTGCCTTTCGTGCGGGTGTCATAGTGGCACGGATAATATCATTGATTTGACTTGGTTTCAAGTGGTGGTAACGTATAGATAGATATGCGCACGCCACACAACGTACACCTTCCACAGGATCTCTGCCTGTCGCTCACCTCGAGACTGTCGACGAGACTTCTACTGTACCTCAAGGCCACATCCTTGAATGAGGCGCCCTTTTGGCCCGATAGTCGCGCGGAAATTTCGTTCCGCCTGCGCCGGTCGGCATCAGTCTGCGGATACTGCGGTTTCCAGACACGATGCCTGCATGAGCTGCGAATTGTCGAACACGATGGACGGCAGAGGACGAGAAGGATCGAGTTTTGCGAAAACTGCCTGAACAGCCACTCGTTTACCCCCTGGCTCCGTGAACGAGAACCCAGATTCCGGCGCGGCCGCTAGCGTTCGCAAGGATACTGGCGATGACTAGCCGAAGAATCCTGCCTCCGAAGCGCGGCATTAGAATAGCCGCGCTTTTTTATATATTGAATGGCTATTTATGTCCGACGAGATCGTGCACAATGATCGGGCTTTCACCCTTATGCCGCCGCTTGACCTCAAAAGAAAATTTCGATTCGCTGCCGGACTGCATATCCACCATGATCTTACCGCCCTTGGCGACTTCCTGCGAAATCAGGAGGTTGGCAACAGGCGTCAGGATACGTGACTGGATGAATCTCTTCAATGGCCGGGCGCCATATTGCGGATTGTAGCCCTCCTTGGCTAGGCACTCGTACACCGCCGGAGAAAGGACGAGCTCGATCTGTTTGTCCGCCAGTCGCCGGACGACCTGGTCGACTTGGATCTTGACGATCTGTTTGATCACGTCCGGCGAAAGGATATCGAAGATGATGATGTCATCAACCCGGTTGAGAAATTCCGGCCGGAAGTAGTCCTTGAGCGCGGCGTTGATCTTATTCTTGGCCTCGGCGTAGTTCTCTTTATCCTGATCGGCGACATTCTTGGCGAAGCCGAGTTTTTCCATGCGCTCGATATGTTGGGCGCCGATATTTGAAGTCATGATGATGACCGTGTTCCTAAAATTGACGCTGCGTCCCTTTGAATCGGTCAAGCGACCGTTGTCGAGCACCTGCAGAAGTATATTGAAGACCTCGGGGTGGGCCTTCTCGATCTCGTCAAACAAAATCACCGAATATGGACGGTGCCTGACGCTCTCGGTCAGTCCGCCGGCTTCGTCGTAACCGACGTAGCCTGGCGGCGCGCCGATGAGTTTCGAGACAGAATGCTTCTCCATGAATTCCGACATGTCCACGCGGATCAAAGCCTTCTCATCATTGAAAAGGAATTCGGCCAAAGCCTTGGTCAGCTCAGTTTTACCGACGCCGGTCGGACCCAGAAATATGAAGGAGCCGATCGGCCTATTTGGGTCGGCAATGCCAGCGCGCGAACGTCGGATGGTGTCGGAAATTTTCTGAACAGCCTCATCCTGGCCGACGATGCGCTTCTTGAGCTCGTCTTCCATGCGTACGAGCTTGGCCGCCTCTGATTCGAGCATGCGTGATACGGGTATGCCTGTCCAGCGGGAAACGACGGCCGCGATGTCTTCGGCCGTGATCTCTTCCTTGAGGATGCGCCGCGATGACTGCAGCTTCTTGAGGCGCTTGTTCTTTTGGTCGAGTTCCTTTTCCAGCATCGGCAGTCGGCCGTAGCGGATCTCAGCGGCACGCGCCAGATCAGAGCGGCTTTCGGCGGCCTCACCTTCGATACGCAGCGCCTCGAGCTCGTTCTTGAGGCGTTTGATGTCTGAAATGGTCTCCTTCTCGTTTTTCCACTTGAGTTCGAGTTCCGAGGTCGACTCCTTGAGGTCGGCGATCTCGGTATCTATCTTGGATAGTCGCGCCTGCGCTTCCTTGCCCTTCTCTTTCTTCAGAGCTTCCTTCTCTATCTCCAGCCGCATGATCTTGCGGCGCGTTTCCTCAAGCCGCGGCGGCATGTTCTCCAATGAGATGCGCAAGGATGACGCGGCTTCATCGATCAGATCCACGACCTTATCTGGCAGAAAGCGGTCGCTGATGTAGCGGCTGGCCAGATTGACAGCGGCCACGATGGCATCATCGGTGATGTGGACACCGTGGAACATCTCATATTTCTCCTTGAGACCGCGCAAAATGGCGACAGCGTCTTCAACCGAAGGCTCATTGACGTATACAGGTTGAAATCGCCGAGTCAGCGCCGGGTCCTTCTCGATGTATTTCTGGTATTCCTTCAAGGTCGTGGCGCCGATGGCTCGCAATTCGCCGCGCGCCAAGGCCGGTTTGAGCATGTTTGAGGCATCCATCGAGCCTTCGGAAGCGCCGGCGCCGACAAGCGTATGGATTTCATCGATAAAAAGAATGATCTTGCCGTCGGAACGCTCAACTTCCTTGAGGATGTTCTTCAGGCGTTCTTCGAATTCGCCACGGTATTTCGTGCCGGCGATCAGCTGGCCGAGATCCAACGAGACCAATTCCTTGTCCTTGAGAGATTCCGGTATATCTCCTTGCGACATGCGCAGAGCTAAACCTTCAACGATCGCCGTCTTGCCGACGCCGGCTTCGCCGATCAGCATCGGATTGTTCTTCGTGCGGCGCGACAGGATCTGTATGATGCGCATTATTTCGGCATCACGGCCAATGACCGGGTCAAGCTTATTTTCACGGGCGAGTTTGGTCAGCGAGCGTGCATATTTGTACAACGTGCGAAATTTCTTGGGTTCGCTGTCCTTGGACGGCGGATTGCTCTTGAGCTCCTCGATGACTTTGGTGACAGCTTCCTTCTCGATTTTAAAACGATTAAGAATATCGCGAGCGACGCAGGGTACGTCGAAAATCGACAGAAATATGTGCTCGGTCGAGATGAATTCATCCTTGAGGTTGGCGGCAATGCGTAAGGAATTGTCCAGTATTTGGGCCAGATCAGGCGTCAAATATATCTGATAGGACGGCGAAAGCACGTTGGAACCGTCAGGCGACTCGATGTGTTCCAATACAACATCTGTCAGCATCGGCGTGTCGACCTCCATGCGATCAAGAATGGAAGTGACCATGCTTTCTTCTTGCAAGATGAGAGCGCAGAGGAGGTGTACCGGATTCACATGGTTCTGACCCCGTTCAATAGCCAGTTCATGAGCCCGGCGCAGCGCTTCTCGAGCTTTGGTGGTTAATTTACTGATGGGAGGCATGTTTAGATTCTACTATTATTTGACAAATACGTCAATTATGAGTTACTGAATTGATGACGACCGGCCGATACTGCCCGGCGATCAGCTCATGTATACAGAGGTACGACGAGACATGGAGTTTTGGTTTACAAGGAAGACGCTATTCTGGAAATGGGCAGCATGCCCGCCTCTCCCGTCCGGCGGTCTTTTGACTCGATAGATGCCTGACCGATAGTCCGGGCGCTCAAGACATATCGCATCGGTATGCCTATGAGATCGGCATCGGAAAATTTCTCCCCGGCCGAGACGTCGCGGTCATCGTAGAGGACTTCGATACCCTTTCGCCTCAGGGCGGCGTACGCCTCGTCGGCGGTCTGCTTGACGCGCCCCGATTCATCGTACAGGGCGATCAGGTGTACGGCGAACGGCGCGACCGATTCCGGCCAGACCAATCCCTTGTCATCGGAACGGATTTCAGCGATCGTACCCATGACCCGGCCTGGACCGATGCCGTACGAACCCATGATGACTGGTTTCGACTTCCCTTCGGCGTCTTTGTAATTGAGGCCAAGCGCTTCCGAGAAGCGTGTACCCAGAGAAAAGATGTTACCAACTTCCACGGCTTTTTTCTCGGCCAGATCTGATCTCACGATGCCTACATCTTTGAGGACTTCGTCGGTAAGAACTTCTTTGTTTACAGCGATCTTTTTAATTTTGTCCACATAAATCGTATCCTCGCCGGCGTCCGTTATAGTCTGGAATTCGTGTGAATATCTCGAAAATGAGCCGCCGCTGGCGAATGTCAAGAAGGTTGCGTCGCCGAGACCAACGCGCTCGAATATGCGTGCGTACGCGCCCTTCACCTTCTCATAGAATTCCTGGTGCGCGCGTTCGTCGGCGTCAAACGAATACATATCCTTCATCAGGAACTCGCGTCCGCGAATAATGCCGGATTTGGCACGCTCCTCATTGCGGAATTTGGTCTGGAATTGGTAGACGCTGACAGGCAAATCGCGGAATGATCTCAAGTGATCGCGCATGAGCTGCGTCAGCGGCTCTTCGTGCGTGAACGCCAGGCCGACATCCTGGCCGTTCTTGAGTTTTGTCTTGAACCAGTTGTCAACGACATCGTCGCCCCAGCGGTGTGTCGCTTCCCACGCCTTCCGGTCCTGCAAGGCTGTCAGATGAACTTCCTGTCCGCCGATGGCGTCCATCTCTTCGCGAATGATGCCGATGATCTTATTCAGCGTGCGCAGACCGAGCGGCAAGTACGAATACACTCCGGCCATTTCCTTATGGATATATCCGGCGCGGATCAAGAGTTCGGCATTTTTGGCGACTTCGTCCTTGGGCGCCTCGCGGCGTGTCTTGGTAAAAAGGTGGGATTGGCGCATGCACATATGATACCTGAAACTCGCGCCAAAATCACTCTCCTAAGGATTGATCAGTTTGATGACGTCCTTGTACGTCACGAGTACCATCAGAACCATGAGAATGACAAAGCCGACCGCGTTGACGGTGTTCGTGAACGTCGGCGGGATGCGATGGCGGATGAGGCCTTCGACAAGCACGAAGAGCACGCGGCCGCCATCGAGCGCCGGAAAAGGCACGAGGTTGATGACGCCGAGATTTATGGAGATGAGCGCGGTGATCATGACGAGATATGTAAAGCCGAGCTGCGCGGCGTTGCCGACGATGCCGGCGATGCCGACCGGCCCGGCGACATCGGCAAAGTTGGCCGTGCCATGGAATATGTTGCCGACGAAAGCGTACAGACCGGTCACTGTTTGGGAAATCATCAATCCGGTATAGCGCCAGCCCTCGATGAGGGCGCTACCGAGCGGCAGCTGCAGATCGCCGACATTGTCCATGGCTATGCCGATGGCATATCTGCCTGAAATGAGCGTCGTCGTGGCTGTCAGACTGACTGTTCCCGCGACTGGCCCGCGGGAGTACGAGATCGTCACCGGCGTACCGCCGGAGAGGTCTATGGTGTTTTGGATAGACTGTACCGACAGCGGTATGGCGGCCGTCGCGTCCGTGGTCGTCGAGACGCTCCTGATGACATCGCCAAGCTGCAAACCGGATTTTTCGGCCGGCGAGCCGGGTTCGACGTAGGTGATCATGATGCGTTCATTCTTAAAGTCATGTGCGTATTGCTCGAATCCGTCGGTTGTAGCCGTAACGCCCGAGGAGAGCACGCCGACATACAAAATCCAGGCAAACAGAAAATTGAAAAGCACGCCGGCAACCAGCACGGTTATCTGGCGAAAGCGATTTTTGTTGACGAAACTGCGCGACTTGTCAGGGCCATCTATCGACTCTTCATCGGGATTCTCGCCATGTATTTTCACGAAGCCGCCGAAGGGTATGATGTTGACGCCGTACTCTGTCTCCCCCCATGACCAGTAGACGATCCGCGGTCCAAAGCCGAGCTTGAATTCATCGACGCGGATGCCATTCAGCTTGGCGAACAAAAAATGTCCGAGTTCATGGACAAAAATAAGAACTGCGAGAACGATGACAAATATGATGACGGTCATTTCGTAGTTCTATTGTAGCGCGCGGCGGCGATCTTATCCAGCGATCTCCTTTTCCTTGCGGCCGAAGGAATCTTCGAGTTTGCTGTTGGCATCGTCGACAAGCTTCTGCGTCTCGTTTTTCAGGCGGAAAATATCATCCTTGCCGTATCCGCCGGTTTTTTCCTTTGCCTGCAGGTCTTTGATGACGGCATCGCGGTGCGCACGCAGCTGCTTCTTTGCCTCTTCGAGCTTGTCTTTGGCGCTGCGGGCGATAGCCGCGCGCCGCTCAGCGGTCAATTCCGGAAACAGCACGCGGACCCCTTGATCGTCTACAACCAGCGAAAGTCCCAGGTTTGCGACGGTGACGGCTTTCTCAATTTCTTTTAGGTGCGCCTTGTCCCACGGCGTAACGCGCAAAGCCCGTGGACCTTCCAGAGTGATGCTGGCAACTTCCTTGAGGAGCATCGGCGCGCCATAGACATCGACGCGGATGCCGTCGAGAATGGCCGGTGAAGCTTGGCCGGTGCGGATCTGCTGAAACTCGCGTTTGAGCCAATCCAGAACGCCTGCGATCTGTTTCTTAAATGTAGTGAAGTCGTATGCCATACTCACACGATACCACATCTATATCGCCAGAGCCACATATTCGAGCAGCATTTTTATCGAGGGCGCGCGGTCAGTCATGTATGTTCGAGCAGTTTCGATGATTTCGAGCGCCGCCGCATGCGCCCGCACCGACGTACCGGAATACATCGCTCGCTGGATGTCGTCGAGAAAATTGACGGCATCACGCTTGGTCTTCTTATCCTTCGAAATATCATCGACGAACGACTTGACGATCGCCAAGCGCTTAGACGGAGACGCCTTGATGAATGCGGCGGCAGCCGGCGCGTTTGGCCGTGTACCCATGTCAGCATCGAGCAGATTCAATCGCGACCGCAGCGTCGGCAGAAGCAGATGCGACGAAGGTATTCGGAGATAGAATCGGGCGTACTCGGGCGGCTCCTCGAGGAGCTTGAGAAGGGCGTTTTGCGCTTCGATCGTGATGTTGTCTATCATGAGCAGAAAGATCATGAGACCGCTGTCTGTCATCGGCCGTGCCAGAGCCCGGGCCCGCAATTCGCGCGCTTCGTCAATCGTAAAATTCGCATAGCGGCGGACAGTGAAGTCGGGATTCCCAGCTCGTTTGATATGTAATCGTTTCTCCAGCTGCTTGATGAGGTCGGCGTCTGTTTCCGAACTGCTGACAATGAGGTTGGCGTGGTGGGATGACGTCTCCATGCCTGTATCATATCATCGCTTCGAAATGATTGTCTTCTTGTATACATCCAAATGATCCAGAGCCACGCCCGTTCCTTTGACGACGCATAACAGCGGCTCGTCGGCCAGTTGAGCCTTTACGCCGGTACGGCGAAAAACAAGTTCCGGCAGGTTTCGCAAAAGCGAAGAGCCGCCTGTCATCGTAATGCCCTGATCAATGATATCGGCGGCCAGTTCCGGCGGCGTCTCCTGCAAGACATCTCGAATGGCGCGGATCATGTCGCGTAGAGGCGCGGCAATGGCTTTGACGATTTCATTTGTTTTGATCTCCGTGGAACGGGGCAGGCCGGAAATGAAATCGCGCCCCTTGACCATCATCGAAAGCTCTTGGTCTAGAGGCACTGCCGAGCCGATGGTGATCTTGACGATCTCCGCCATATGGTCGCCGATAGCCAGATTGAAAGTCTTTTTTATGTAATCGGCGATGGCCGCGTCGATCTTGTTGCCGGCAACTTTGACAGACGTGCAGGCCACGATGCCGCCGAGTGAAATGACCGCCACGTCGGTCGTGCCGCCGCCGATATCGACGACCATGTGCCCCCGAGCTTCTTGTATGGGAATGCCGGCGCCGATAGCCGCCAATATCGGTTCCTTGACGACATAGGCATTCTTGGCGCCAGCGCGGATGGCCGCTTCGATCACGGCGCGGCGCTCGGTGGAAGTGATGGCTGCCGGCACGGAGACCATGACTTCCGGCTTGAATACGTTGATCCGGCCGAGCGCCTTGTCCATGAAATAACGCAGCATGGCTTCGGTAACGCGGTAGTCGGCGATAACACCATCGCGCATCGGCCGATAGGCCACGATCGAATCGGGCGTTCGGCCGACCATTTCCTTGGCCTCATTGCCGACTGCCAGCACCCGTTTATCGACTTCCGATACCGCTACGACTGAAGGTTCGTTGAGAATGATGCCTTTTTTCGGCATGAACACCAGCGTATTGGCTGTGCCGAGATCGATGCCCAGTTTCGGCGAGAAAATGCTCATGGAAATCAATACTATCACAGGATTATCCACAAACAAGTTTGCATCTGTATCGCATATATGCTATATTAGACTGATGACACCTACCACCACTTCACTCCGCCACATCGGTTCCCTCATTTCGCGCTTACGCGAGGACCGCGGCCTGACGCAGGCTGAACTCGGCAGAAAGATCGGCACCACGCAGAGTGTCGTCGCTCGGATCGAGAAAGGCGAGCAGAATCTTTCGACCAAGACATTGGCAAAGATCAGCGAGGCGCTCGACCGCGAGATCTTCAGCCTGTCCAAGGGCGGTACCATCAATTTCAAGATTGAAGGCGGCCATACGCTGAAAGGCGAGATCACAGTGCGCACTTCGAAGAATGGCGCTCTCGGCGTCATGTGCGCCTCACTCTTGAACAAGGGCCGCACGACGATCAAGAACGCCCCAAAGATCGAGGAGGTTTACCGCATCAGCGAAGTTCTGCAGTCCATCGGCGTCAAAGTCGAGTGGCGCGGCACTGACCTCGTGATCAGCCCGCCGGCGAAAGTCGATTTGAAAAGCGTGGCCGATGAATCGGGCGCGGCGACGCGGACGCGGACCTGCGTTACGCTGATCGGCGCCCTGGTGCACCTTTCCGACGATTTCAAGATCAGCCAGCCTGGCGGTTGCCGGCTTGGTTCCAGGACCGTTAAGCCCTACGTTTACGCGCTTGAAAAATTCGGCGTCAAGATACGGACTAGTTCCAAGCACTACGAAGTGTCGCATGGCGATTTCAAGGCGAATCAGACAATCATCATGTATGAGAGCGGAGACACAGTGACGGAAACGACGATCATGGCTGCGGCACTCATTCCGGGAAAAACGACCATTAAATTTGCCTCGGCTAATTATGCTATCCAGGATGTCTGCTTTTATCTTCAGCAGGCTGGCGTGACGATCGAGGGTGTCGGGACATCGACGCTGATCGTCCACGGCGTCGATTCCCTGCATACGGATATCGAATACGAGCTCGGCGAAGACCCGATCGAAGCGATGTCCCTGATCTCGGCGGCTATCGTGACAAAGTCGTCTATCACCATACGACGCTGCCCTATAGATTTCCTCGAACT
>JAGWLE010000088.1 GCA_028864955.1 Patescibacteria group bacterium
AAGCGGCCACGATATCTTGAATTCCGATTGTAATCAACATGTTGTCACAGAGTGTTACTTGCCTATATAATGACTTTGCTATGTCGAAGCGCCAGATACTTATGATCATGGGAATATGGGTGGCGATTTTCTTGATTCTCGGCTTTCCATCAAGCTGGGACAAAGTCTTTGCCGTTATTTCCGGCCTTTTGATCGCCGGTATCAGTTACTCGATGGCGCCCAAAGTGACAGTGCCATCTGGCCGCGATCTGCCATTTTCCGAACATCGTTCACCAGGCATTACCAATTCACCAACACAGGCGCAAAAATGAGAGCATCGACACGGACGAGCGGAAAGACGCGTCTCATACCTGTCGCCGGCGCATTATTTGCCCTCGTGATCATCGGCTTTGGCACGGCCGCCTTCATAACCTACGGCAAAGTCACCTATTCGAACGGATTGCAGCCGGCCGGCGCCGACCTGGCGCTTGATCAGGCTACCTCGACGGCGGCGGGAACTTCGACCGCAGCCGACGCTGCCGCCAGCACGACTGATGCCGTCATCGTCACGCACATCGCCACACCGCGGCCGCTCAAGGCAGTCTATATGACCAGTTGGGCGGCGGGCAGCGAGAAGTTCCGCAAGGAGCTTTTCGATCTCGTCGACACGACAGAGATCAACGCTGTTGTCATTGACGTCAAGGACTACACCGGACGTATCAGCTTTCCGGTTGATGATCCGGCGTTAGCCGCCACTGGCGCCGCGCAGGATCGCATTCCCGATATCAAACAATTCGTGGCCGAGCTTCACAGCAAGGGAGTGTATGTCATCGGGCGCATCTCGTCGTTCCAGGACTCATTCCTGATCAATGTCCATCCGGAATGGGCGGTCAAGACCAAGGAAGGTTCCATCTGGGCGGATTACAAGGGTGTCAAATGGCTCGATGCCGGCGCGCAGCCGGTCTGGGATTATCTCGTCGCCATCGGCAAGGAAGCGCATGCTGACGGTTTCGACGAACTCAACTTTGATTACATCCGCTATCCGTCGGATGGCAATCTTGAGGACATTGCCTATTCCTGGAGCAATGGCCGCAGCCGCGAGCAGGTGCTCAAGGATTTCTTTACGTATCTGCATGACCAATTTTCCGCGCTGGGCATACCGATTTCCGCGGATCTCTTTGGTCTGACGACCAGTGCCGACGATGATATGGGTATCGGACAGGTCCTGACTGACGCCTTACCGGAATTCGATTACGTGGCGCCGATGGTCTATCCCTCGCATTTCGCCTCGGGTTATCTCGGCTACGCCAAGCCGGCGCAGTATCCATATGAAGTGGTTCATTATTCGATGGAGTCGGCCATCAAACGCGCCGTAGCCACGACGACGCCGATCAAGCTCTTCGGCGACCAGCCGATCGCCTCGACCTCGCCGCAGCTCTATACCAAGATCGCCGTGCCTGCCGACAAGCTTCGTCCCTGGCTTCAGGCTTTTGATCTAGGGGCCATATATACGCCAGATATGATCAGATCGGAGATCAAGGCTGCGTACGACGACGGTCTCGACAGCTGGATGCTCTGGAATGCCGGCAGTGTTTATAACAAGGACGCGTTGGAGCCAAAAGGGACGATCGATGCCGTGTCGTCTACTCATGTTCCCACGCCGGCGGCTTCGACAACGCCGCGCTAGCGCGGGACTTGCACAACTTCAGAATAGTGATACTATAAGTATCCGGAGCAAATTCACGTCGTGCAAGCCTCCTCCATTTGAGTTGTGTTGGCTCTTCCGTAGGGAAGTTTCCTCAGCGCACCAACAAGGCGTGCATGACGAAGAAATCGCAGTTCGTTTGTTAAGTGCATATGTCTGCAAAAAACGCGGAAAAGGCCGTTTCGAAAGAAAACGGGAAGGTACTGGTTCACGGAAATGTAAAAAGGAAAATGTCTGCAACGACAGACATGATTCTGAATGCATTTAAACCAAAAGCGGAGGTTCGACAGCAGGATGCGTTGCAA
>JAGWLE010000089.1 GCA_028864955.1 Patescibacteria group bacterium
AGAACTCGGCCATGGGCAAGCTTGTCTCGACGATGAAAAATCCGCCGATGACAGGCGATCTGGTCGAGGGTCCGGTGATCGCTATCGAAAAATCTTCCGTGTACGTCGACCTGGCGCCATTTGGCACCGGCATTATCTACGGCCGCGAATTTATCATCGCCCGTGACGTCATCAAGAAAATCAATATCGGCGACGTCATCGCCGCCAAGATTGTCGACAACTCCCACAAGGAAGGCTATTACGAGCTGTCGCTTAAGGAAGCCCGCCAAGCGCTGATCTGGAATGAGGCAGACATCGCCATTCGTGAAAAGAAAGTTTTGGAACTGCCTATCAAGGAAGCGAACAAAGGAGGCCTGCTCATCGAATGGCAAGGCATCACCGGCTTTCTGCCGGCCTCACAACTCAAGGCTGAACATTATCCGCGCATCACCGACGGCGATAAGGATAAGATTCTCGACGAGCTCAAGAAACTCGTCGGTGAACGCCTGAACGTCAGCATCATCACGGCGGACCCAAAGGAAGGCAAGCTGATATTCTCGGAAAAAGGCTCCGAAACAAAAGAAAAAGAGAAGATCGTCTCCAAATACGAAATCGGCTCTGAAGTCGAAGGATCCGTCACCGGCGTCGTTGATTTCGGCGTCTTTGTGCGCTTGGAAGAAGGCCTCGAAGGCCTTGTCCACATTTCCGAGATCGATTGGGGCTTGGTCGATGATCCGCGGAATTTCGTGAAAGTCGGCCAGAAGATCAAGGCCAAGATCATCGAGATCAAGGATGGCAAGATCTCATTGTCACTGAAGCAGCTTCGCCCAAATCCCTGGATCGAAGCCTCAAAGAAATACAAGAAGGACATGCCTGTTTCCGGCGTCATCATCAAATTCAACAAGCACGGCGCCTTGGCTTCCATCGAGGAAGGCGTGGCCGGCTTGGTGCATGTCAGTGAATTCGGTTCTGATGAAAAACTCCGGAAGACCCTCGAACTCGGCAAGACATACGATTTTAAAATCAGCCTTTTCGACGCCAAGGATCAAAAGATGGCTCTATCATATATCGGACAGAGAAAGGCCTAAGTCGTCACTCACATATAGCCAATCCCGTGCCATTGACATAGCCGCCGGGCGCCGCACTGGTTGTGCATGTCCAGCCGGTGTAGGTGCCGTTCGGGTAAGAATTCGTAATGCTCTGCGCATTAGGAGACGTACAGGCGCCGCCGACGACATGCTTGGCTCCTGTGCACATGGCCGTACAGGTCGCGCCGCTGTTGTAACCGCCGGACAGATTGCATGTTTCATAATCGATCGCCGGACTCGGAGCGGTGGCATTGATGGTCACGGCGCCGATGCCGGTCACCGGTGAAATGTTGATATTCTGTCCGGCGATGATCTTTGTCACAGCGGAGCCGACGCCGCTACCGGAACCGCAACTGCCCCAGACAATATGCGAGCCGTCAGAGGTCAGACAATCGCCGGCATTGCCTGTCGAGCCGTTCTGATCGTGGATGGCCGATGTCCAAAGATCATTGATCACGCCTGTGCCGAAAACGTCGAGAAGTGTCCCCGAAGGAAACGGCTGCGAGGCAAAATTGCCAAGACCGAGGCCGCCGGTCTTGGTCTGCACGTCGCCGCCGACATTGATCGGCTGATTGCAACCGGGATCATAGTTGGGACTCGAAGAATTGGTAACGCAGGTCGGCGGCAAAGAATGAGGCGCCGTCCAGTTGGCCAGGGCCGTAACGGCAAACGCACCAAGAGTAATGCCGACAACGGCGGCTACGCGAGCGATGATCGAATGATGTTTCATAAAAAAATAGTAATGCTGTTAAATCTCTGACATCTGCAACTGACGAACGATAGCAGCCTTCTCGGCGGCTGTCGGCGTCGGTGCCGGCTTGCCCATGAACTTCTTCACGGCTGAAACGCCTGCCGTCGTCATCGACGACGAGGTGACGTCCGCGGCAGCGATGTTCAACTGTGAGACTATGACTGACTTCA
>JAGWLE010000090.1 GCA_028864955.1 Patescibacteria group bacterium
AGAATTCTTGTCAGGCTTATTGCAACGCAGAGTCGCATATCGAAGAATGCGTTGCCTACGGAAAATCGCACGGTCTGTTCCAAGGGAATGAGCTCGCTCAAGCGGAAAAAGTCGCCGGCGCTCTCCAGAACGGTGCCAAGTTGCCGGACGGTTGTACAAGTCCTCAAACTTGTGGTCAGATTTGCGGCAATCCTGACAATGCCGATACCGCCGAGCAATGCATCGATTTCGCCACGCAAGCGGGTCTTATGCCTAACGATGCAAATGTCGCCCAGATGAAGCAGATGATTGCACTTTTCAAGGAAGGTAAGACCCCATTTAAGACTTTTGGAGAAATGCGTCAATGTCAAAATCCGCCGAATGATCAAATCAAGCAGGATTGTATACAATTCGGCCAGGAGCAGGGCTTCGGCGGCGGTCCGAATCAGCAAGGCCAACAGCAAGACAACCAGCAGCAGGACAACAATCAGCAATTCGCTCCCGGTCAGGGCCCAAATGGCGATTTCCAACAAGGCAGCGATTTCCAGAACGGATCTTCGTCAGGACAATATCCGCCTCAAGGTCAAGATGGTCCAAATGGTCCGCAACAGATGCCGCCGCAACAACAGATGCCACCACAGCCTGGCATTGATCAAACGCAAAGCGGACAAGGGGCGCCTCAGCCGCCGACCAGTTTCCTTCCAGGGACGGATAATGCGGCTTCAGTATTCGCGGGTTTTCTCAAGAGTCTTGTCAAGTGATATCCCCGAATTATTCTCCAAAAGGCGCAGTATCTGCGGCCGATTTTGGTAATTTTCGTATTTCGTATGTTGATTATAACAAAAACCAGCCTCTCGGCTGATCTTTGTTTTTGACCCTTTCGACGGGTCTTGAGCGATTTTTACACCTTCCTTGCCAAGCCACGCCATAAGAGGCTTCTTCGGGCTACCGCTTCAGTCGTGAATTACAAATAAACGCTTCTTCATGTATTGAAGGTGAACTCTTTGCTCTCATCGTCGCCGTACAGCTCATCGTCCCAGTATTTGATCACGTCAGGACGGATGACCCACATTCTCGACTTCCAGATATTGTCGAGGATGTATTGAACCGTTATGGATTTCTTCAAGTCTGGAAATTTCTTGTTGAGGAGCACGATACCTTCTGTGATTTTCTTTAGATCTTTGACGATCTCACATTTCCCTGATCCTTGTATACCTTTCCGGTCAGTATGGTCTTTCTCGTTGAACCAGGCCGTGGCAAAAGCCACTGTCGGATTCTTCAGCATCATGGCGCTGTGCCTCGCTCCTTCTGGGCTGACGAAATATATGTCTCCCTTATCATTCAAGGCCATATACACGTTTGTTGCCCAGACCTCCTTATCATCCCGGGAGGCTATAGCCAGTATCTTCTGAGATTCGAGAAATTTCAGAGCCTGTTCCATGTTGGTATCATACCATCACAAACTTGATTTAAGTGTTCAGTCTGTTGAGACCAGAACCGGCGATACTCCTTCTGTGAGACTTACGCGGGGTCTTGTGGATAACCTCATTTCGGCGCGAAGACGGCGTGGAGTACAATGGTTCCATCTGGAGCACTATCTTTTTGAAACGATCCGGATCGCTCTCGCCCTCGGACGCCGCCGACGAGGAGCGTTTAATAAGCGTTAATGCTTGTAGCATGAGATTTAGACCTTTGCCTTCTTGGCATCGCTCGATGCCGGCTTTCGCGTGCGCGGCGGGGTGTATCATCGCGGCGCTCTCTTTTGTATTTTTTATAGGCTCGGCCGTCGTATCGGCGGCCGATCTCCTCACTGTGGCGCCGAATACGGCCGGAACCGATGACCTCATCGGCGCGCAGAACGCGAACTGGACGTTCACTGCGACGACGACGAACGCGATCGCCGCGGGCGACGTCATCGAGTTTATCTTTCCAACGCA